>NZ_JAXHDE010000007.1:0-128717 GCF_037072005.1 Pseudogracilibacillus sp. SO10305
TTTCGTTCGTCTTTTATTGACGACAGAAATAACTATATCACACGACAAAAACCTTTTCAACAAAAATGATTATTTTTATATATTTTATTTTAATTTTGTTTATATCTATTCATAAAACACATATTATAGAATCTTTATCCCATTTCAAACGGTTCATTTGAAAGCATGCGAAATGTTATGTAACAGCTTCTGCATTTTCTTTACTCATTATTTTCTCTCCTTCTTCATATATATAAGACAACCATGCTAAGAGGAGTGAAAATATGTTTGCATTTTACATATGGGATTTTCGTAAAAGAAAAAAGTACATACTTTTAGGTTGTATTTCCCTTCTACTACTTGTAGGATTATTTTTCTTCTTATATTCTAATTCCAATTTATTTTTTGAAGAGGATAAAGAAGTAGCTTTAACAAAAGGTAATGTGAAAAATAATAAAGTCGCTCTCACATTTAATGTTAGTTGGGGAGATGAAAAAGTTAATGACATACTTGATATATTAGACAAACATAAAGTAAAAGCTACATTTTTCTTAAATGGAGAATGGGCAGAACGCCACCCTCATATCGTGCAAAAAATCGCGGAAGCTGAACATGATATTGGAGCGCTCGGATATCGATATGAAACGTATATTGATATGCCTTTATATGAAGTAAAACAGGACATGTCTTTAGCATTAGAGGTTTTTAAAAAACTACATATCGATACACTTCCATATTTTCGAGCACCGAATGGACATGTCAATAAGGACATTTTCTCCATTGCGGAACAATTAAATGTCCAAATGGTTCATTGGAGTGTGCAAGTGGATGACTGGAAAAATCGCGACGTCAAAAGTATGACACAAAAATTACAAAAAGAAGTAAGTGAAGGAGATATTGTTTTATTACACGCATCAGATGCTGCGATAAAAACAGCTGATGTGCTTGATGAAATTATTCCGTTTTTAAAAAAGAAAAAACTTACATTAACAAAAATTTCGGAACTTATTTATGAAATTGATATAGAGGAAAAAGTAGTTCCGTAAAAAAGCTATTACCTAAAATGCAATTGCCCCATTTTAGGTAATAGCTTTTATCTTACTTTTTTCGTTTCTTTTTCGGGCGCTTTTTCTTCGTGCCTCTTTGTTGTTGTTCTAATTTCCTTTTTTCTCGTGCTGCTCGTTGTCTTGCTAATACCGCCTCTTTTTCAGCAGCAATGATTTGTTGCTCTTTTTCTTCCACTTTCTTTAATTGCTCTTCTTTTCCTTCTGCTTCTAATTTTTCTTTTTGTTTTGCAATTCGTTCCATTCGACGATTATGAATTCTTGCACGATGTTCTTCATCTACTGCTGTTACTTTATGTAATTGTAAAATTTGGTATGCAGTTGCAACTAAAACCGGCACTAACATTAATGTGATAAACGCTGTATCTGCAGGTCGTAACACTAATGTTAATTCTAATGCGGTTACAACAACCATCACAAACAATGTAGGTATAAAAGCTGATGGATTTGTTTCTTTTACTTTAATACGCGCAATAATAATACCAAAAACTAGTACGACAATCGTCATTCCAATTTTAAACATAAGAGGAATTTCTTTGCTCGATAAATAAATTAAATCGAATAAAGCAAACAAAATAACGAGAATTTGTACCATTGGCCAATATGATTTAAAGAAACCTTGACCGAAACGATGGACAAATAAATAAGCGAAAAATCCTGTTTGGGCAACAACAGTAAAGACTAAAGCATACCCAAGGAAAAATAAAAACACCCCTAATAATTCTATCGCATCAAATGGTTGTAAAAAGTTTGCATATTCTCCCCACTTAACGATAAAACTAGTTAATAAACCAGCAAGTCCACCATATATTAATGTCTTAAAAAACATATGAACTAATTTACGACTATTCACTAATATGCCTCCTAAATAAGCACGTTCTGTACCATTCCATATTTTATCATGAACAATCATATTTTTCTTCTCTTAAGTGAATATAATTTGTGACAAATTTGCATATTACATATATGGGAGGTTATACAGTTGATAAAAACACGCAATATTTTACTTGGAATAATTTTATTTCTAACTGGATGTGCTATAGAAGAGGAGGCTCGTGAAAAAGATTATGATGCAACAAAAAAGATGGTAATGGATATTGTTCAAACGGAAGAAGGAAAAAAAGCCATTCGTGATGTCATGCGTGATGAAGAGATGAAAAAACTCCTCGTCATAGATGCAGATGAAACGAAACAAGCAATTGAAGAAACATTATCCTCTGAGCAAAGTGTCGACATGTGGAAAAAACTATTTGAAGATCCGACATTTATCGAGGTTTTTTATAAATCTGTCGAAGATGAACATAAGAAATTTATGGAGAAGTTATTGGCTGATCCGGCGATTCAAGAAAAAGTAATGGAAATATTAGAGGATCCAAAGATGACGGATCAATTTGAAAAGTTGATGAAAAGTACTACGTATAAAGAACATTTAAAAAAGGTTATCGAAGAAACATACGAAACACCGACATTTAAAAAGCGTACACACGATATAATGAAAAAAATTGTCGAAGAAAAGGATAAAGATGAAAATAAAAAGAAGGAAAAGAGTCAAAAGGAAGAAGCCCCTGATGATGAAGAAATGTAAAAAGACCATCCTACTAGCTGTTTGCGTTGGATAAAGTTCTCTTATCAAAAAGAGCTTTGGACTTGGTTAGTAAAAAGAGGACAAAACAAGAACAAAGAGATTTATGGATTGTGTCAAAATTAAATGCACTATACGTATCCAATTAATAAATAAACCAAGTCCAGACCCTAACAAAATAAGTCTGAACTTGGTTTACGTTTACACTCTCACGAGAACCTACCCTCACTTTTAATGCTTGTTAGAGGTAGCATTCGTGTTGCAAGTTCCCTTTAAATTGTCTTAATTTTTTCTCGGAATTTATTTCCAAACTTACATTCATAGAGAAATTACTTATTTTCTTCCGCTTCCTCAATCTGTGCAATCACTTTTGCAGCGATACGGCGGTACTCTTCCCCATTTGGATGATCTTCTTGATACACTGATGGAGCAAAAACATCCTCTTCTTCATATGGCTGTTGTAAAGATAAACGTCCAAGTACTTTTGTTTGCAGTACTTCTGCTAACTTATCTCCACCACCACGTCCGAAGACATATTCTTTTTCTCCTGTTACTTCACTTTCGAAGTATGACATATTTTCTACTACCCCTAAAATTTTATGGTCCGTTTTTAATGCCATTTGACCCGCACGTGCCGCAACGAATGCAGCTGTTGGATGTGGTGTTGTAACGATTACTTCATTACATGTCGGTAATAGTTCGTGTACATCCATTGCGATATCTCCAGTTCCAGGAGGTAAGTCTAATAATAAGTAGTCTAGTTCGCCCCACTCTACTTCTCTAAAGAAATTGTTTAACATTTTCCCTAACATTGGTCCACGCCAAATGATCGGTGAGTTATCCTCAACGAAGAAGCCCATAGAAATTAATTTCACTCCAAATCGTTCCACTGGAATAATTTTTTCTCCACGAACGACAGGGCGTTCTTCTACTCCCATCATATCTGGCACACTGAAGCCGTAAATGTCGGCATCAATAATACCAACTTTCTTTCCTAAACGTGCTAATGATACGGCGATATTTACAGTAGCTGTTGATTTTCCAACGCCACCTTTCCCACTCGCGATCGCTACATAATGTGGTTGTTTCGCTGCACCTAAAATGGAATTATCTTGCTCGCTAGCAGGTTGGAATTTTTGAATAATGTCATCTGGTAACTGTTCAAAACGTAAGCCAACTGTACTTGCTCCGTTTTTCTTTAACACACCGACTAGTTCTTGTTGTAACTGCATTTGTTCTGCTGTATTTGGCTTTCCAATCGCTAATTTCACACTAACATGTTTCTTCTCTTCGTTAATGGAAACCTCTACGATTCCTTCTGTATCTTTTAAAGGTGTATGTAAAAATGGATCTTTCACTTCTGCTAATAACTCTATTACTTGTTCCTTTGTTAACATGAATGTTGCACCATCCTTAACTAATTAAAAATTTACTTCATAACTATGAATAGTATAACATTAATCGGCGTGAAATCTAATTTATTTGTTCGGTCTGTTCCTCCACCATATATTGCAAAACACCTTTATATATACTCATAGCAACCTTTTCTTGGTATGATGTTCTTTGCAACAGTTCTCTTTCGGAGTCATTGGATAAAAATCCTACTTCGACGAGTGCACCCGGAACTTTTGAATGTTTTAATAAATATACATGGCTCATTTCTAACGGTGTACGTGTCGTGTTTTCCAAATTTTGAATGAATGATTCTTGAATATAGGAGGCAATTTTTTTGTTTTTCACATATTTTTTATGGTAAAAGGTTTGGGCTCCACGCCATGTTTTAGATGTTAATGAATTTAAATGAATCGTTAAAAAAAGATCTGCATTCGATTCATGAATGAAATCGACACGCCTTCTAATATCTGTCGCTTTTTTCCGTTCTACTTGCTCCTTCCCAACTAAATCTTTATCCTCTTCTCGCGTGACATACACAATTGCTCCGGCTTGTTCTAAAAGTTCGCGCGTTTTTAATGCTATGATGAGAGCAATCTCCTTTTCTTCTACCCCTTCAACGACCGCCCCACTATCATATCCACCATGGCCTGGGTCTAATACGATCACTTTTCCTGCTAAAGGCATTTGCACGGTTAACATATCCACTTGTACAGAGGTTGTCCGCCAAAACAACACTCCTAATATAACGACACTTAATATAACGCCTAATTTTTTCGTTCGAAACATTATCACATTTCTCCTCCATCTATTTATATAAATATACGAGAAGAAATTTATAATTATTCCTTTTATGAAATGATTATGTTCTTTGCTTTTATGCTATAATAATAAAAAGAAAAGAAGTTTCTTCGAGAGAAAAGAGGCTGATGTTGATTGACGAGAAAGTTATGGTTTCAAATTGCAATTGCAGTATTACTATCCTTGTTCATTATTAAATATGTTGTGGAAGTAAATTGGATTTTTTCCCCAATTTTAATTGTATTAAAAACAATATTTATCCCACTTTTAATGGGGGGCGTTTTATTTTATATCGCACAACCATTACAAAGTTTTTTAGAAAAATTCAAAATTCCTCGTTGGGGGAGCATCATTATTATCTTTTTAATCTTTACCGGATTAATTGCAACAGCGGTTCTAGTCGTTGGCCCACCAATTACAGAACAAGTAACAAGATTAGCAGAAAGTACACCTGCATTTATTTATCAATCTAATATACTTATTTTACAACTAGTAGATTTTCTCGGGGATATGCCCCCATGGATGGAAGATGCCGTAAATAGTTTAAAGGACAATTTACAAGCTTTCACGATGCAATTTGGAAAATGGACGGTAACATTGTTCCAATCAGTTTTTCAAGGAACACTTATTTTAATTTTGACACCATTTTTCTTCTTATTTATGTTGAAAGATCATGAAAAATTAGTGCCATTCGTTTCACAATTTTTTAAAGGTGATACGAAAGAATGGGTCATCAAAACATTTAAAGATATCGATGATGTATTAAGTTTATACATACGTGGACAAATTTTAATTAGTTTCATTCTAGCAACGATGTTGTTTCTCGGGTATACATTAATTGATTTGAACTATGCTTTATTATTAGCTGTTTTCGCATTTGCAATGAACATAATTCCGTTTATCGGACCGTGGATTGCCTTTATACCAGCTCTACTTATCGCTCTATTTCAAAATCCAATGCTCGTTATTGCGGTATCGATTATTACACTCGTTGCACAACAAATCGATGCACAAATTATTACACCAAATATTATGGGGAAAACATTAAATATTCATCCATTAACGATCATTACTATTTTATTAGCAGCTGGAAATATTGCGGGATTTTTAGGAATTTTACTAGCAGTGCCAGGGTATGCAGTTGGAAAAGCGATAGTTTCTAACCTTTATGAACGTCGGGAGGAAATTAAAAAGACTGCTTTAAAAGATGTATAACTTTTAGTAAATGAATATAAACAATAAGGTCGAGACAAAATTTTGCACATAGGCTAAAAGGATGTCTCGGCTTTTTATGTAAACAATCCATATTCTCTTACTTTCTTGACGAAAACTACTTTGCTCGCTATAGTTGAATATTGAATAAACTGAATATTTATACTAATTAGGAGGCCAAAACATGTCTTTAGAAAGTGTAAGACACTATTTTGAACAATTTCAATTAACACATAAAATAATGGAGTTTGACACATCAAGTGCAACAGTGAGTGATGCCGCAGCAACAATTGGAGTAAAAGAAGCACAAATTGCCAAAACTTTATCCTTTCGCGCGAAAGATACGGATGAAGCAATCTTAGTCGTTGCAGCCGGTGATACGAAAATTGATAACAAAAAATTCCGTTCGCAATTCCATATAAAAGCACGTATGTTATCTCCTGAGGATGTGTATGAACAAACAGGTCATAAAATTGGCGGTGTTTGCCCTTTCGGTTTAAAAAATGACTTACCAGTTTATTTGGATGAATCTTTGAAAAGATTTGATACTGTCTATCCTGCTTGTGGTAGCGCAAATTCTGCTATCGCGTTAAACTGTGAGGACCTTTTTACATACGCTAATGCTGAAGGATGGGTCGATGTGTGTAAAGGATGGCAAGAAGAATAAAATTATTTAAAAATAGATTATATTAAATTTTCTAAAAATACATATTATTCTGTTGACATTTTAACTTATAGTTTATATGATTGTATTTAACAATAAAATACGTTGCTTTGATTGGAAGTAGTAAAAGGTTCATAATGCGCTAGAGAGCCGATGGTTGGTGAAAATCGGACATTGTAACCTTTGAACTCGTCCAGGAGCAAACGACCCTGAACAAATATAGTAAGGGAAGTCGGATAGAAACCGTTATATATGTCGAGTAGGATATGTTGTTAGAACAACATATCAATTAGAGTGGTACCGCGAGTATAAGTCTCGTCTCTACAATTGTAGAGATGAGGCTTTTTTATTTTTTCGTTAAAAAACTATAAAAATATGAGGAAAGAAGGAAGATGAACATGATGAATAGCAACAAGTACACAAGAGGATATTTTATGCCGCCAGTCGAAAGCCTAAAGTGGACACAAAAAGAGTATATTACGGAAGCACCTATCTGGTGTAGTGTAGACTTACGTGATGGAAACCAAGCATTAATTATTCCAATGAACTTAGAAGAAAAATTAGAATACTTCCAAATGCTTGTTGATATTGGTTTTAAAGAAATTGAAGTCGGTTTTCCTGCAGCATCTGAAACTGAATTCACCTTTTTACGTCGCCTCATCGAAGATAATTTAATTCCAGATGATGTAACAATCCAAGTATTAACACAAGCACGTGAACATATTATTAAACGTACCTTTGAAGCACTTGAAGGTGCAAAAGATGCAGTTGTCCATGTGTATAACTCCACTTCTGTTGCACAACGTGAACAAGTTTTCCGTAAAACAAAAGAAGAGATTGCTCAAATTGCTGAAACAGGCGCACATTTACTAAAAAAATATGCAGAGCAAACGCCAGGTAAATTTACATTCCAATATTCACCTGAAAGTTTCACAGGTACAGAAATAGATTATGCGTTAGAAGTTTGTAACAGGGTCATTGATATTTGGGAGCCGACTGCCGACAATAAGATTATTATTAACCTACCTGCAACTGTTTCGATGTCAATGCCACACGTATATGCAAGTCAAATTGAGTACATGAGTGACAACCTGAAACGACGTGATCATGTGGTGCTTTCTGTACACCCACATAATGACCGTGGAACTGGTGTAGCTGATACAGAGCTTGCTATGTTAGCCGGAGCAGACCGTGTAGAAGGAACGATGTTTGGAAATGGAGAAAGAACAGGAAACGTAGATATCGTTACACTTGCATTAAATATGTATTCACATGGGGTAGATCCAAAATTAAAATTTGATCATATTCGCGAAATCATTGAAAAACACGAAAGATTAACTCGTATGCACGTCCCGGAAAGACAGCCGTATGCTGGTGAATTAGTCTTTACAGCATTTTCTGGTTCACACCAAGATGCCATTGCAAAAGGAATGAAATGGCGCGAATCAGAAGATCGTGCACATTGGACAGTTCCATACTTACCGATTGACCCATTAGATATCGGTCGTGAATATGAAGGAGATATCATTCGAATTAACTCACAATCTGGTAAAGGTGGCGTAGCATATATACTAGAACAATCCTATGGCATTGATTTACCGATGGAAATGCGCGAAAGCTTCGGATATGAAGTGAAAGACGTATCAGACAAAAACCATAAAGAACTTTCCCCGGAAGAAATTTACGATATTTTCATGGAACAATATGTAAATATTGAAAAACCAGTAGAGTTTGTCAAATTTGCTTACACTCAAAATGGTGAATATGAAGTAAATGTGACGATTCTATTTAATGGTGAAGAGATGGTTTGTACTGGACGAGGAAATGGACGTTTTGATGCGATAAGTAATGCCATTAAAAATGAATTTCACGTCGATTTCTCTGATTTAACATATCGTGAACATGCTCTTGCCATTGGATCTAGCTCTAAAGCAATTTCTTATGTCGGTTTCCGAAGTGAAGATGGAGAAGTATACTGGGGCAGTGGTATTGATACAGACATTATTGAATCATCCATTAAAGGATTATTCAGTGCTGTGAATAAAATGTTAGTAAATAAAGTACATGCATAATAAAAGGTTGGCATATTAATTTGATATGCCAACCTTCTTTTTGTCGTGATAATGATAAAATTTATTTTTCCCATCATTTTTTGCATAATACATTGCTTTATCCGCTTTTCGATAAAGCTCCTCGACTGTTCTACCATCAATAGGAAAAGTACTTGCGCCGGAAGATACGGTAAACTGAATTTTATTTTCACTATCTATATAATGAATTTTTTCGGCGACTTTTCGCTGTAAAGATTCGCCAATCAATTTTACTTCACCTTCATTTTTCCCTGGTAAAAATACAATAAACTCTTCTCCACCGAACCGATATGCATCCCCTTCATATTTCCTGCCAACTTCTTGTAATTGCATTGCAAAACTCTTTAATACTTCGTCTCCAATTTGATGCCCATACGTATCATTTATTTGTTTAAAATTATCAATATCTAATAATATGATAGAAAACATTTCCGTTCGCTGTTTCAAGAATGTTTCAATAATTTGTAAAAATTTTCGGCGATTATATAATCCCGTTAATATGTCTACTTCAGATTCTTTACGATGAACATCAAACATGTAGAAATGATCTTCTAATAGGACCATCAATCGAATGACGACATAAAGTGAAAGGTTGGTGAAGAAAAGAAAATAAAAGCTGTATAACAGTGTCTCCACGGAAACTCCCGTTATATATAGTAATACAATACCGGTTTGTACAATCATCAAATTTAAAAAATACTTTGCATTTTTATAATTAAGTGGTAGCTTTTTCGATAACACAATTAAAAAGATGGTTGAAACAATCGTGTTGAACCCACCAATAATCGCAACTGATGAAAACCCACCAATGATAACTCGAATGATTCCAAGTAAAAGCCCACTTGTAAATAAGGCGATTGGCCCTCCTAAAATCCCTGATAAAATAATTGGCACAGTTCTTGTATCAATCAACACTTCTGGTGTAACTCGAATACTCGTTTCAATTAAAATAAGTCCGATACCACCACTGAAAATACCAATCGATATTTTATGTATAATCGTATGGCTAGCAAACTTATTTATTCTCCGAGAATATGTAAATAAAAGTACGCTAAACGTAAATAGAACACATAAATTAATTATTGTCGTTAGAACCATAGACATCCCTACTTACATAAATTTTGTTGTCCACTTATGTGCTTCTCTTGTCATTTTTCTTAACTTCTTCTGCTCCACTTGTAGTAACGATGCATAATATTCGATTTCCTCCATGTCCAAACGTTCTACAGCTATGCTTAACTTCAAATATGGTGTCATCGGTGTTTCTTTACCAATTAACGTATCATTTATAATGTCCGTAAAATGTAACCGAGGTAATATACTGTCCCAATTTTGATTCATTATAATATCAATCATAGAAAACATACCTACTAAAAAATACATGTCGGGATTGCTCTTTTGTTTATGCTCAGCTAATAATTCGCATGTTTTCGCGCGTACTAACGATGCCTGGATTAAAGCATTTGTACGCCCATCCTCTTGCCCAAGATCTCTAAATAATAATACCCGGAACCACTTTTTCGTTTCCTTTAATCCCATTAACATAATCGCTTGTTTGATCGATTTAATTTCATTTGGAATATCGAAAGTGACCGAATTGATGTAACGTAATAATTTATACGTTAAAGATAAATCATGTTGAATAAGTTGTGTTATTTCTTGTACATCGACATTTTCTCGATTTAACATTTGGAATACATGGAAGTGCAACACTTGATTCATTGGAATATCTGTACCTTTTACAATTTCTGGTTCTGCAAAAAAATACCCTTGAAATAAATGATATCCGTCTTTTTTCGCTTGTTCATACTGTGCTTCTGTTTCAATTTTTTCAGCTAATAAAGATAAATGAGGATATTGTTTTAATATTCGTTCCATTCTTTTTCGTTCATTAGGCGGGGTAAATAAGTAATCAATTTTCACAATATGAACCAATTTAAACAAAGCATCATATGCAACCGTCTCGTCGTGCATGACGAAATCATCCAATGCTATCGTAAATCCTTTATAATGTATCTTTTTTATTTGTTCGATTACTTCTGTTGTCATTTCCACATCTTCTAACACTTCAATGACGACATAGTTAGGATTTAACTGGTTCATTACTTCATCAAATAAAAGTGTTTCTGTGAAATTTATAAATGACTTTTTTTGCCCTATAACTTTGTCTTTTCCAATCGTTAAAAATGTATGAATGATTAATTGCAATGTTGCATCTTCAGGATTTACACCTTTCGGAAAAAAGTTAGAATCATCTACTCGATACAATAGTTCATATGCATAAATATTTTCATTTCGGTCAAAAATTGGCTGTCGTCCAACAAACACATCATAATCATTCAATGCATTCACCCTTTTCCACATTTTACCTATATGTACTATTATACCATTTTCATTACATGTAGCGCATCTTTATACCTATATTTTCCCACAAGAAGACTTATGAAACAATTCGCTTTTTTGCATCTTTTCTTCTTTTAAAATATAAAAACGGTTTTAATTCTGCAATTAAAATCGCTGTCATAATTAACACCGCTCCGAAAATCATACGTCCAGATAACACTTCATGTAAAATGAGAACCGACATTATCGTGCCGAATAATGCCTCTGTGGATAATATAATAGCTGCACGAGTTGCAGTAGTATATTGAAACGCCCAATTTTGGCATACATAAGCAATCGTTGTTGAAAAAATCGCTAAATAGATGATTGCATACCAACCTTCTTTTTCCATCGTTACTGTGAAATCTCCTTGAAAAAGTAATACAATCGCTCCGATACACGACGCTGTCATAAACTGTACAATCGTCAAAGAAAGGGCATCTTCTTTTTGCACAAAAACATTTGTAAAAAAGATGTCAAAAGCAAACCCTATTGCACAGAGCAATGTTAAAAAGTCCCCTAAATTTATCGTAAACGACCCTTGTAACGATAAAAACCCAATCCCTATGAGTGCAAGGATGGATGCAATTACTTCTTGGCGGTCGATCGCTCTTCGGAATGCAAAAAAAGCAATAATCGGTACGACTACGACATTTACTGCAGTAATAAATGCGTTTTTCGATGGAGTCGTATACTCTAATCCAACTGTTTGCAGGGCAAATGATATATATAAAATAATCCCGAGTACGATTCCTCGCCATACAATCGATAGATTAAAATTTTTAAATTTATACCCAAAAATAATGATTAATATGAATGTCGCTAAAATAAATCTTCCTGCCATTACTTGATAAGCCGTTAAATATTGTAAAGCTATTGCTGTTACAACAAACCCACTCCCCCAAACAAATGCAGTAATTAGTAACATCGCATCTCCCATATACCGTTTCATGGCGTTCCTTCTTTCTCTCTTTTATACTGTTATCAATATACCATAAAGATATAGTGGACACTTATGTTTTCATAATTTTAGCAATATTTTATTTATTTTCAATTCACAGGAAATCATTCATCGTTTTAATCTATTCATGATATAATCTATTTTTATCAACGTATTAGAAAGGAAATATATAATGAAACAGTCTGAACAATGGGCGTCAAAACTTGGCTTCATTTTAGCTACAGCAGGTTCTGCAATCGGTTTAGGTGCAATATGGAAATTCCCTTATATTGCAGGTAAATCAGGTGGAGGAATCTTTTTACTAATCTTTTTAATTTTTACAGTTTTTATCGGTTTACCAATACTATTAGCTGAATTCGTTATTGGACGCGGGTCTGGTAAAGATGCAATATCTGCATATCGATTTTTCAAACCGCATAGTAAATGGTATCTTGTCGGTTTATTAGGTATGATTACATGTTTTATTTTATTATCATTCTATAGTGTTGTCGGTGGATGGATTTTACTTTATATGGTTGAGGCATTGCTTGGAAACGTTTCGGGCATTTCTTCAGATAGCTATGGGGAACTTTTTAATACACTTATTAGCAACCCTACTTATGCTATTTTATCTCAGTTCATCTTTATGATTATTACCATTTGGGTCGTTGCCCGTGGAATTCAAAACGGGATTGAAAAGGCGAGCAAAATTATGATGCCCGCACTTTTTGTTGCTTTTATTATTTTAATTATTCGATCACTAACATTAGATAATATCGGAGAAGGGTTATCATTTTTCTTTTATCCCGACTTCTCAAATTTAAGTTCTGATACGATTTTATTCGCTTTAGGACAGTCCTTTTTCTCCATAAGTGTTGGGGTGTCCGTTATGGTTACCTATAGTTCATACTTATCGAAAAAGGAAGATTTACCAAAATCTGCAACGACGATTGTTTTAATGAACGTCTTTATTTCTATTTTAGCTGGATTAGCTATTTTTCCTGCTGTTTTTTCATTTGGTTTTGAACCGACAGATGGACCAGGATTATTATTCATCGTCCTACCAGCTGTTTTTGATCAAATGCCGTTTGGGGTTATTTTCTTAATTGTGTTTTTATTATTATTTTTATTCGCTACCTTAACATCGGCATTTTCTATGTTAGAAATTATCGTCGCCGCAGTTACAAAGGGAGATACGACGAAAAGAAAAAAAGTTACATGGATTACAGGAATCCTTATTTTTATCGTCGGAATCCCGTCGGCTTTATCTTTCGGAATGCTTGGAGACATAACAATTTTTGGCCACATCATTTTTGATGCTGCAGACTTTTTAGTATCGAATATTTTAATGCCAATTGGTGCATTAATGATCGCTATTTTTGCTGCTTTTAAAATTCCGAAGAATGTGCTTTGGGATGAGATGAGTGCTGGATCCACTATTGGCAAAAGACTCTTCGCATCGTGGCTATTTTTAATGAAATTCATTGCACCTGTTGCAATTATTATCGTCTTTTTAGATGTAATTGGCGTGTGGAAGTTTATTTTCTAATGTGTAAAAGATAGAGGATAAAGCAAATATCGGATTTCAGTCGACTGTGTTAGGTGAGGTTTTAACTGGCACTGAAATCCTTTTAATTTATAACAATTTTTTAGACCTTTAATTTTTAAGCTATTTAAGCTAAACTGGAATTGGATCATTATGAACTCCGACATCATTTTGTATGTACTGCATGATGTGGGCGATAATAAGGTCCTTTTTTCATGGAGTTTTTTCTTTGTAAGCAACGACTGTTAAGATTGAATCTCCTAACATCTGTACATCATGAATTTTCTAGGTATGTAACGTCCCTAGAGTTAACTTAATGTGTAAGGAGGATGTTTATGTTTAAATCTTATATTTGGCTCACTTTTTGTGTAGTTGTTTGGGGAAGTAATTTTGTTTTCGGAAAGATATTAGTTCAATATTTTTCACCTGCTCTTGTTACGAGTTTACGATTATGTATGATTGTCAGTTTTCTACTTTGTTTATCACTTTTTTATCGTTATAAACAAAAAGTACGCTATAAAAAAGATTTTATTTTGCTCATCGTTTTAGGAAGTGTCGGCATATTCGTTAACCAATGGTCATTTTTCAACGGTTTAACAACTGCCGATCCAACAACTGCCGCATTAATTCTTGCAATGACACCCATTGTAACCGGCTTTTTGGCGGCAATTTTTCTAAAAGAGAAAATAACAATTCGCATGCTTTTAGGCTCAGTTGTAGCATTGGTGGGAATTTATTATGTCGTTACAAATGGTAATTTAACTCAAATCCAATTAGATAAAGGGTTATTATGGATCATTCTTACGATGCTGACTTTTTCCATTATGATTATTATAACAAGGTTACTTAGTAGGCGTATCGATCCGTTTACGGTCACCCTTTATTCTAATATTATTGCGTTGTTTATTTCCATCCCGTTTATTTTTATTTCCACGAATAGTGGACCTCAATTGTTAAAGTCCACGTTCAATATTTGGCTATTTTTAATTGTGACGGCAATCATCGTTCACGGGTTAGCAAATCTTATGTGGAACAATCATATTCGAAATGTAGATGCTTCAAAAGCTTCGATACTAACAAATTTAGAACCATTTGTTGCAATGGTTGTTGGTTTTATCATTCTAGCAAAACCAATTACGGGAACAGAATTATTCGGAGCACTTCTTATCGTTTCCGGTGTTGTTTTATCAACCTATCAGCATGCACATAAACATAAGTTTACTGTTACAAGAAAATAGAGAAAAGCTAAGGAATTTAATTTTTGTTAACTACAATCTAGAAAACACGAATCATTCATGATAAATAATCACTTTAATCATGTTTGATACGTGTTTGCTTGCGATATATATCCGGCGCTATTCAAGTTAACTTATTATGTTGTACCAAGCTTTTTCTCGCTTTATTTTTCTTGTATTATAAGTCCCCGTTGTCGAACGTCGATTAATTGATTCTGCTCTTTTGATTCTGCGGTAACTATTGGTAGTGACAATTCTTTGTTCATGGTTTTGAGTGGATTAGTTTGGACTGTTCCAAAAGTAGTTTGTATTGATATTGTTGGCAGTGGCGCCGCTTGTAATGACGTTGTTCGTATTGGCGTCGTTGGTAGTCGCAAGTTAATATGATGATTATTGCAAAACTGAGAGACATGTCATTTAAAATAGGGGGATGAGGAAAAGGCATAAAATTTAATTGCTTTTAACAATATAAGAGCGTCCTTAAAATTTGGAAATTGCTCATTCCGAATTTTAAGGACGCTATTGTTTTTTTGTATTATAGAATTGTATAGCCTCTTTGTTTAGTAGAGAGCGCGCTTAGTTTATGCACTTTAAATCGGGATATTTTTGCTTTTGAGAACGCAGAGTTGGCCCTTGCGTCCTTGAGTTTCGATTTTTTGCGATTTCGAGGACGGTAGAATGGTCCAGCGTCCTTGAGTTTTGGTTTTTCGCGATTTCGAGGACGGTAGAGAGACCCAGCGTCCTTGAGATTTGAGTTTTTGCAATTTCAGGGACGGTAGAATGGTCCAGCGTCCCTGAGATTTGGTTTTTCGCGATTTCGAGGACGATAGAATGGCCCAGCGTCCTTGAGTTTCGATTTTTTGCGATTTCGAGGACGGTAGAACGGTCCAGCGTCCTTGAGTTTCGATTTTTTGCGATTTCGAGGACGATAGAGAGACCCAGCGTCCCTGAGATTTGGTTTTTCGCGATTTCGAGGACGATAGAATGGCCCAGCGTCCTTGAGTTTTGGATTTTCTCAATTTCAGGGACGGTAGAACGGTCCAGCGTCCTTGAGATTTGAGTTTTTGCAATTTCAGGGACGGTAGAACGGTCCAGCGTCCTTGAGATTTGGTTTTTCGCGATTTCGAGGACGGTAGAATGGCCCAGCGTCCTTGAGATTTGAGTTTTTGCAATTTCAGGGACGGTAGAATGGTCCAGCGTCCCTGAGATTTGGTTTTTCGCGATTTCGAGGACGATAGAATGGCCCAGCGTCCTTGAGTTTCGATTTTTTGCGATTTCGAGGACGGTAGAATGGCCCAGCGTCCTTGAGTTTCGATTTTTTGCGATTTCGAGGACGGTAGAAACTCCCCTAGCACACATAAACTCACACTTCCACCATTCTCAAATAAATCAGATCAACCACACACACTTAATTCAACTTTTTATTATTTCTTTTCAAACGCTGAGCGATCGATTTCCCCTTCTGTACCTGCAACAACAACTGCTGCAGACGCATCTCCAACAATGTTCGCTGTTGTTCTAAACATATCTAAAACACGATCGATTCCAGCAATTAATGCAATCCCTTCTAACGGTAAACCTACTGCACCTAATACCATAGCAAGCATAATCATACCTGCTCCAGGAACACCTGCAGTACCGACTGATGCTAATACCGTCGTAATAACAACTGTTAATAATTGCATAAACGTTAAATCTAAACCATAAAATTGTGCAATAAATACAACTGCAACCCCTTGATAAATGGCAGTCCCATCCATATTAATCGTTGCACCTAACGGCAACACGAAACTACTAATTTTATTCGAAACACCAAGGTTTTCTTGCGTATTTTTCATCGTTACTGGCAACGTTCCTGCACTACTTGCTGTACTAAATGCAACAAGCGCTGCCGGTGCAATCCCTTTGAAAAACACTATTGGGTTCATGTTTGCAAAAATTTTAGCTGATAAAGAATAGACGACAATCGCGTGTACAATACAGGCAATTGCAACTGCTAAAATTACTTTTAATAAAGGTAATAAAACAGATGGTCCGTACTCCCCAACGATTGGTGCCACTAAACCTAATACCCCAATCGGTGCAAAGCGCATTACAATATCTGTTATTTTAAACATAATTTCTGAAAAGGACTCAAAAAAGGTTTGGACTGGCTTTGCTTTATCACCAATTAATGTAATGGCTAAACCGACGAATACCGCGAAGAAAATAATTTGTAAAATATCTGCATTCGCTAATGCTTCAAATGGGTTTGTCGGTACGATATTTAAAAATGTATCAATAATTCCTTCTGATTCATTTACTTCAACTTCCTCTACTTCTCCTACATCAATGGATAAACCTTTCCCAGGCGATACGATGTATGCAAAACTTAATCCGATCGCAATAGCAATAGCTGTTGTAATCATATAATAAATGATTGTCTTTCCACCAACACGTCCTAATGACTGGGGATCTCCAATACTTGCTACCCCAATAATAAGTGTCGATAGTACGAGCGGTGCAATAATAAACTTAATTAGGCGGAGAAACAAATCTCCTAATGGTGCTATCACGCTAATAGATTCACCTACTACAATTCCAAGTATAATTGCAACGATGAAAGCGATTAAAATTTGGGTTAATAAATTCATTCTCAATAGTTTCAATTTCTTTCCACCTACTTTCCTTTATTCAAACAACTGCTTCATAATAACAAAGAAAACACTTACATGTCAAAATTTTTCCATAGTAGAAAAAATTATCACTGTTTATAAAATCATTGCTAATTTCTTATCAAAACCATTCACCACCTAAGAAGCGCAACTCAGTATGCAAATCTTTCCATTCCCCCTTCTTTTGAAACTTTCGTTTGTAAATTAAAACGCTTTCATATATGATGATACAAAGGGTTTATTTTGAAATATGGGGTGAGGTATATGTTAAAAATCGGGATTATTTTGCTAGGTATATCGAATTTACTTTCTGCTACAATCCCTACAGGAATGTTCATGTTAATTGTTATTAGTATGATGCATCAAGGCTTTCATATAGAAAACATTTTTATCCTTCTTATCATTTTCGCATTAGAAATAATTAAGTGGATTGCATTTTATCAAATCATTAAAAACGACAAAATAAAATGGTACAGCTTTTATATCGTTTATAGCATTCCTATTATTATTGTATCCATTAACAACCCACTATATGCTACACTTCTTTTAGGCTATACGCTTGCATTTGTAGCATTACATTTACATCGAAAATCATTAGTAGCGGCATGATCTTAAATATATATTTAAAAATTTTTTGTCTCTCTACATACAAAGAGATTGAGACATCGTTAGAAAACAGTAGGCATCCACACTTATGTTTGGTGCCTTTTTTCATGTTTTATCCTAACAACCATATAGCCTCAATCTCATGTATCATCTATTTTCCAAATCCAATCTCTTCTAACTTCCGTCTCGTTTCATCCGTACCAAAACGATAAATAAATTTGTATGCTTCCATTAAATTATCGTGTTCTGTTTGGCGTATGTCTTCTACCTCATCTTCATCAAAGGGCTTTGTAGCTAAGTTACGCATCGCAAACCAAAAATTTTGATGTTCATTATCTCGCAATAAAACCTCTAATTCTTTAATTTCCTGCTCTGTTGCAATCACTTCATACTCTGTCGTATCATCTACACTTACCTTTGTGATAGATTCTTTATCAAGCGAAATAAAATATGATTTTTTCGCAATCATGATGAACGCCTCCTTGTAAAAATATATACCCACCTCATAAATTTTCAAACAAGAGAAAGATACATTTTGTAAGGCTTATGTAAGAAAAATCATGCATAGATGTAAGCTAGACATGTTATAATAGATATAGAAATTGAGAGGAGCGATGTATTATGACAGAAAATAAAGTACTATCATCATTGTCTTATTTCAGCTTATTTTTCGCGCCAGTTTTATTTCCAATTATCGTTTACTTCCTGACAAGTGGTGAAACGAGACGACATGCAAGAAACGCATTTGCGTCACATATTATTCCTAGTGTATTATTAATCGGTGGTGGAATCACTATTGGATTATTCGGTATAAATGGTTGGACACATGCGCCAATTTCTCTTGCATTATTATTTATCGTTTTTGCAATCTTATCGTTTGTATTATTAATTTACAATATCGTACTTGGCATTAAAGTACTTATAGAAGAATAATGAAATAACATCAAATCATTATAAGTTTGGAACAAATAAAAAGTTAACACGAAACACGACTACACATGCAAAATTTCTAAAATGAGGATGTTGCATGAACCGTTCGTATTTCGAAAACTTTTCCTCCCTTTGTTCCAAACTTTTTTCATTTACTCCCCCACTCCACTTAGATTCCAAAAACCTACTCCCCCTTATAACAAGTCGTTTTTCATACAAAATTACTACTAATGTCCTCCTTACATTTTTATGCGTAAAAAACTATTTTATAAAAACAATTGCTTTTCCAATTGATAACGGTTATCATTATCAATATAAATGAAAATGATTATCAATTAAGCGCGCATAATTGGTAAACCATCTTAAATTAGGAGGATTTTACGAATGAGAAAGTCTTTTATTTTCATATTTATCATTGCTACAGTGCTACTTGTAGGTTGTGGCAATACAGGAGAAACGAAAAATACATCTAATACCGTAACAGAAGTAAATGAACAAAATAATGAAGGTGTAAATGAGAATGACAACGATAAAAAGAGTTCCGGAGCACACGCAAGTGCTGAACGGGATTTAGATGAAACATTGGCACAATTTCCAAAAGAAAAAGTAGACAAAGTGATTACGACCTCTGTTCCAATCGCTGAAATTTTACATACGTTATCTATCACACCTGTAGGCGTACCGACTTCTACTAACCCATTACCAGAATCATTTGCAAATATAGATGAAATAGGTTCACCGATGGCACCAGATTTAGAAAAAATGACCGATTTAGAAGCTGACTTAATTTTAAGCTCGAATGCATTAGAAGATTCATTGGAAGAAAGTTTAGAAGGAATGGATTTAGAGCGTGCTTATCTTCCAACAGATTCATATGAAGATTTAAAATTAAGCTTAGAAGCTTTAGGCATTTATTTTGAAAAAGAGGATGAAGCAAATACATTGTTACAAGAAATTGAAGAAAATGAAGCTTCTTTAAAGGAAGAATTAGCAGGAAAGGACTTACCCTCTGTCCTTCTTATTATCGGTACAGCAGATTCGTTTATGGTAATGAGTGAAGAATCATATTTAGGAAGCTTAATTAACACATTTGGGGCTGAAAACATCGCTACGACGGAATTAAAAGTAGAAGATCGTTATTCTCCTATCAATATGGAAAGCATTATTGCAGCAGATCCTGACATCGTTTTCGTACTTTCTTCTTTAGATCATGGTGCTTCTGAAGATATGTATGAAAAAGAAATCGAAAGTAGTGAAGCGTGGAAAAACTTATCTGCTTACAAAAACGATCAAATACATACGGTGGACTATAGCACATATGGCGTAACATCTATTTTAAACGTCAATAAAGCTTTATCAGAAATTGCACAATATTTTAATGTGGAATAAGAGGGATTATTCGTGAATCGTATGACTAAAAACACTTCCATCATCATCGGAACATGTATCATTACATTACTACTAGCTATTATCGCGATTGGACTTGGAAGTGTCCCGATATCCGTGCCAGATATTTTTAAAACATTATTTCATCAAGCGACCATGGACAAACACGAAACGATTATATTTGATATTCGTTTACCAAGAGTCGTCCTAGCTCTCGTCATCGGAGCAAATATTGCTATATCTGGTGCATTATTACAAGCTGTCATGGGAAATCCGCTTGCAGACCCTGGATTAACAGGAGTAACAAGCGGGGCAGCTGCTTTTGTTTTATTGATCATGCTCGCATTTCCAGAATATACACAACTCATTCCCATAGCGGCATTTGTTGGTGGATTTATTGCAGCTGGAATTGTTTATGCACTAGCATGGAAACGAAATGGTATTTCGCCGATTACAATTATTTTATCTGGTGTCGCTGTAAACGCATTATGTGGAGGAGCCATTGGATTTTTAACGATTATTTATAGTGATCGACTTCCTTCTGCCGTGCAATGGTTAAACGGAAGCCTTGCTGCAAAAGGAGCATCCGCACTTTGGATGGTGTTACCATATGCAGTTATCGGTTGGATCTTATCATTATTTGCCATCCGAAAAGCAAATATGATTCGTATGGGAGATCAAGTTGCAACGAATCTAGGAGAAAATGTACACCGCATTCGGATTAGTTTATCTATTTTAGCGGTTTTCCTAGCAGCAATATCTGTTGCAGCTATTGGTATGATAGGGTTTGTCGGTCTTATTGTGCCACATATGGCAAGGCTTATTGTCGGTTCTAATTACAAAGCATTATTACCGATGAGCATGGTATTAGGCGCACTCGTTTTACTCGTTGCGGACACATTAGGGCGCACCGCTTTTGCTCCTTTAGATATACCTGCCGGGATTTTTATGGCATTAATTGGTGGTCCATATTTTCTATATTTAATGAGAAAGAAGGCGTTTTAATATGTTACAAGTAGACTCTGTTTATATTCGTTATGACAAACAAGATATTGTAAAAGATTGCTCCTTCTCATTGAACGAAGGGGAAATATTATCGATTATTGGACCAAACGGTTCCGGTAAATCAACTCTCTTAAAAGCGATATCTGGATTTATTCCATACCGCGATGGAACTATTTTATTAGAAGGAAAACCGTTAAAATCAATCCATAAAAAACAACTTGCAAGACAAATGTGTATATTAAGCCAAAAAAATGATGTCCCTAATGACATGACAGTCGAGGAACTTGTGACCTATGGTAGATATCCACATAAAAAGTGGTATGAAAAAATAAATAAAGAAGATACGGACATTATTAGTTGGGCGATTGAAAAAACTCATTTGACAGATTATCGTGACAGAACCGTTTCTTCTTTATCTGGTGGTGAATCCCAAAGAGTATGGATTGCC
This sequence comes from Pseudogracilibacillus sp. SO10305, assembly GCF_037072005.1. Taxonomy (NCBI): domain Bacteria; kingdom Bacillati; phylum Bacillota; class Bacilli; order Caryophanales; family Bacillaceae; genus Pseudogracilibacillus; species Pseudogracilibacillus sp. SO10305. The sequence goes on from NZ_JAXHDE010000007.1 coordinate 21,917, forward strand.
ATGGCATTAGCTCAAAGGCCAAAACTATTACTCTTAGATGAACCGACAACCTATTTGGACATATCACACCAACATGAAGTGTTAGAGTTAGTGAAAGAACTGAATGAAGAAATGAATATGACCGTTATCATGGTTTTACACGATTTAAATCAAGCGTCACGTTACAGTGACAAAATTCTCGTCATTCAACATGGCGAAAAACAAATGTATGGAACATCGAAAGAAGTGATGACCGAAAACATGATTCGGGACGTATATCATATGGATGCAGAAGTACAACATGTACAAGAGGAAAATCCACGGATTCACCTAATTTGTTCATGTAAACATTTAAAGGAAAATGAACGGGGGACTTATTGTGAAAAAGAGTATCGATGTAGCAAAATATAAAGAAATGTATCGGACGTTTGTCGATAAAAAGGAAACAGTCGTATTAAGTTTTATCGATGAACATGGTGTACCTTTCAGTAGTGTGGCACCTTTCATTGAACATGATGGAAAATTATATGTTTATATTAGTCAAGTAGCTGAACATTATCATTTAATGGAAACGAATCGCAAAGTCGATGTACTCATCATTGCCGACGAAGCAGATTCCAATAATCGTTTCGCTACTGAAAGAGCGCGTTGGGTATGTACTCCAAAAAACATCGGAAACGAAGGACATGAAAACATTTTTACTGCTTTTAATGAAGCTTTCGGAGAAAAAATGATGACGATGTTACGAGGATTAGATTTCTCCCTATTTGAATTAACACCTGATATGGGTCGTTACGTCGTTGGATTTGGCCTTGCATTTAATACAAATTTAGACGGGTCCATTTTTGAACATGTGGTTGTCGATAAAAATAATAAGGCGGGAGCAAAATAATGACATTTTCTACTATATTACCAATGTGGAATATTACTCGGAATAAATTTACGGAAAAAATTGAAAACCTGGACGAACATCTTTTAACAAAAAAGTTAGACGGTATGACAATCGGGGAGTTAGCATATCATACTGGGGAAGTAGAGTATATGTTTGCTACATGGTTTTTCGATATAGAAGCTCCTGAGAATATACCAGCAAACATCCAAGCGAATAAAACGGCACTTGTACAATTTTTACACGATGCAAACAAACATTTTACTTATGCGATGGAACAATTAGATGAGGAGAAATGGCATGAAGTCATCGCTTCTCGAATGGGAGAAACAACTCCTGCAGAAGCAGTTGCGCGCCTCATCTATCATACTGGTATCCATGCTGGTCAAATTTCTATCATAGAAAAGACCACTACACATTAAGAAAAAACGGACATAAACAGATCAACGTATAGCCCTTTTAAAAATACCCTTTTCATATTTTTAAAAACTTGTATACAATAAAAATCTGTCTATGTCCTTTTTCATTGCTATTCTTCTTGTATGGAATCGTGCAATACATACACAACACTACACTTGAGTGCTTTATATTCCTAGATTAAAAATTCTTAACTTAATGGGAACACTTCCCTCAACAGGTACATTTTTCATCTAAAAATCTCTACATTTTATTAGTTGTTCCCGAATAATATTTTTTATAATTTTTTATTGTACGAAACCCATTAAATATTCATCTTGTAATAAAACCATATATTGTCCATTTTGTATCATTACATTTACCGGCACTTCTACAGGTTCTTTTATTTTTTCTACATTTTTATATTCTGCTGTTAGTATTTCTAAATTTTTAGATACTATATCGTCTTGAGACATGCCTTCGTCAGCGGCTACTGCTTCCTCTAATTTCTTTTCTGTATCTTCGTATACTTTCGTATTATTTATTCCGTTTATAGAAACAGTTACCACAACATTTTCTGGATCTGTTGCCGTCGACGTTAACACTTTAAATTCCGCCTTACTAATCGCGTCTAAAAAAGCATCTGTTAGCTGATCAAACTGTTCTTCTGTTACGTTTAAACCAGCCATATTATTTTTTGTATTGCTCTTATAAATTTCCCTAAATGATTCTTTTTGTAACTTAGCATGTTCTTTTGCTTCTTTTTCAGGCATCGACTCTGGTGCGGAAGAAACGAATGCTTTTTCATCTTGATATACAGTCGCATAAATTAATGCCTCTACATACTCACCAGCACCTTTAATAACATCCTGGTCTAATTCTCCTTCCCCTGGGCTATTAACCTCGGAAGGATCATCAGAAGGATTATTCGAGCCAAATATATCGTCCGATGAGCCTAGTTCCGGTTTTTCAATCTCATCAAGTTTATCATATTCTTTATACGTATATTTCTGGTTCATTTTATTTTCAATGCCTTGTTCTTCATACGTCACTTTTAAATGAACCTTATTTGCTAAATACGTTTCTGCATCTATATCCATCGTTAAAGCAAACTTGCTCACATCAATTTCGTCAAAATCTCTATTTTGTTGATCAGACAATGTAATTTTTAAATACTCTTCCCCCATATCAATTAGGGAATCTTCGTCATCCTCGTCCCCAACATATTCGATCGTTATTTCATCATCTTTCTCTTCGACTTCAATATGTTCTAGGAATTCCTCATCCATCTCCTCGAATACTTCTAACGGATTCACAAACAACCCAATGATTGTTTCCACATTGACATTGTCTCTATTAGCTGAAATGTCTTCTACATAACTACCTTCTTGTATAAGTAGGACATCCTTATCACCATATAAAACACTATCCCTATTCTCATATTCAATTCGGAATTGTTCCCCTTTATCCATTAAATAGGTTGTTCCCTTACTTACTCCGTTTGTTTCCTTTTCGTTGAATTCAAGCGTCATGCTTTTGGCATCATCCATTGCCTCTTTATTCTTTTCAGCCAACTCTTCATTAGACAGCCCACCACAAGCAGCTAACATGATTACACTAACAACTATTAAACCCAATCGTTGTATACTTTTAACCATTTAAGTACCTCCTCGTATTATATATGTATTATTTCTCCCTTGTTGAACCAATCCTTTTATTAACTATTCCGCTCACATAATAGAATTTCCATTCACCATAAATACATTTCTTCGATCTTTATTGAGCCTCCCATACGCAATTTCTTTACAAAAGGATTTCATTTATTTTACAAAACTTTACAAGAGTCGACAATAGGTATTAAATCGGACACAGTAAGTCATTTTACCTATCTTTTATTTTTCTAACCGACTTTAATGCTGATTGTATAACATTTTACGGCGGTATATATATCTATATGCAAAACAAAAAACCTTAGCATCTATATCAACTAAAATAGATACTAAGGTTTTCTATATTTATTATGAACGGTCGAAGCCCCATAATTTAAAATGAACATGGAGACCAATGACTATTGCTGCAATGGCAAGTAACACAGTTGGTACTGTCCACGCAAATCCTAGTGCAAAGACCATCGGAGCAAATGTTATGATTACTAGCTCTAATGGTACTAAACCGACATAAGCCATCGCATAATCTTCCATCGTTCTACTCTTTAAGTTCGGATCCACGATACGAAGCAATGCTAACCCCATCGCTACAGTCCCTGTACTCCAACCCCAACCGAAGATAGCTTTTTCAAACCAAAAATGTTCGAACATATTTGGACCAATAAATTTAAAAATAACATACGCCCATAAAATTCCGAATATAAATAAAATAATTAACGGTACTGCGTAATCCATGACGACAGTTAAGTTAATCGAAGCAATTCCGATTGCAACAAGAAAATCAGTCGCACTTCCACCAATTTTGTCCATTGTTGGTTGGTCAATATATTTATCTGCTTTAAATAAACGCATGATATTCTGGAAAATCAATCCAACGATAAAAGCAACACTAAATAATGGAATGGCAACCATTGGGAAAATAGACTCTAATGTGTCTGTTAACCAATATGCTCCACCAACAACCATAGAAATAATTGCAACATGATACACTAACGGATCAATCGAGTTCGATGAAACGGTTTCTACTCCAATCGGACGACGGCCATCCCCTTCTTTAATTAATCCCGTTCTTAATTCATTCGGTAATTCCTTAAAACTAGAAATAAATTGCGTATTTCCTTTTTCTGTATTTCGTTTAATAATAATAATTCCACCAATAACTGCTACTAAAATACCGATAGTTGCCGATGTCATTGCAAGCGACATTGCATCGTCCCAGCCGTATTTTGCATATGCTTCTCCGACCGCAGCAGCTGTACCGTGTCCACCAACGAATCCGGCACCTAGCACTAAACCGAATCCAACATTTATATCCGTGAAGAATAATCCAACTAATAATAGCCCGACTACCGCTCCTCCACCCCACATAATTACTGTTATCAAAATAGAATAAGATAACATTTCACGTACACGTTGGAATACTTCTCCAAACCTTACTTTTGCGGCACCGATAGGTACTGCACCAAAAATAAATGCAATTAATAAGCCTGGATATGCAGCAAACTGACTTGAAAATGGCAATATATTAACACCACTAGGTCCTAATGCCAAACCGATAAATCCGGCAATCATACTAGCAGGTAAAAACAAAGATTGTACCCACTTCACCTTAGCACGAATGGCCGTTCCAACTAGTAAGAGTGCTGAGATGATTGCGATATCTGTTAACAAAGCCCAAATCGTAAAATCTTCCATAATATTCCTCCTTACACTTCCCCATGCTAAAAAAACATAACATGATGATTATACAAAGGTACATGAAAGTAAATCAAGCAAAACGAAAGAAATATAGAGTAAATTAAAGAAAACATAGAGTTTTATACAGAATTTTGTCATATTTACGTTGTTTTGCGTTATTTTCACCTAATTTAATAGAATTCCATAAATCTTCTAAACATTCTGTACATAGGATCATCTATATTAAAAACCCCCCTTAAAGTAAAAAAGATTTTATCTTCCATCTGTCTACTTTAAGGGGGGGCTTTCCACTATTACCATTTATAGTAAAGTCTTTCTCCTTAGTCTTACGGGTTTGTCGTCCATAATCCTGCTGTTTTTAAGAATACACGGCTCTTTAATTTTAGCGAAGCAACAATCAATTCTGCTAAATCTTCAGGTTGTAATACATCTTGCTCATCACCTTTTACTAATCCTTGATTGATCGCTAAATCTGTTACGACTGTGCTCGGTGTTAATGCCGTCACTCGAATATCATGCTTTCTCGCTTCCATTGCAAGTGATTCTGTTAATCCCATGACACCAAACTTCGATGCACTATAAGCACTCGTTACAGGGCCACCTTTTTCACCAGCAGTGGATGAAATGTTGATAATATCTCCTGACTTTTGTTCGATCATTTTCGGTAACACTGCACGCGTCACATAATACATACCGAAAAGATTCACTTTCACAATTTGTTCCCATTCTTCTACTGGTAATTCTAAAAAGCTTCCGAATTTAGCCATTCCAGCATTATTAATTAAAATATCAAACGTCCCTAATTCCCCATATAATTTTTCTACAGCTTTTTCAACTTGTGTATAATCGGAAACATCCGCTGTTGCAATCGCAACGCGCACATCGTATTTGGCAACCTCTTCTGCTACCTTTTGTAAATCCGTTTCCGTACGAGCAATTAAGCCTAAAGATACTCCTTCTTCAGCAAGTGCTAACGCAGTAGCACGGCCAATCCCTTTTCCGGCACCAGTAATAATCGCTACTTTATTTTGTAATGACATATCATCTACTCCTATCTAAACATACTTAACATCCATTATAGTAAATACATACAAACAACAAAAGAAAATCCTCTCTCACATGATCGTGAGAAAGGACTTTTTATTATACGACAATATTAGATTCATATATATCCTTATATTGTGTAATATGGGACTCGGCACGGTTCACACGTCTCATTCCACTATCTCCAAATTGCTCCCCTTTTGCTTCTTTATAGAAGTACCAAAGGCTCCAATAATAATCGAGGAATATTTTCAATAAATGAAGTCGTTGTAACTCTTCTTCATTCGGAGAACGTCCGAAATAATAGGATAGGAAAAACATCTCTTCTTCTTCATCCAATAATAATGATAAAGATAAAGTAGCAATGTCCCATAATGGATCACATAATCCACTATATTCCCAATCAATTAGGAATAGATGGTCCTCTTTATCCTTTAATATATTGACAAAAACTGCATCCATATGACACGGTACTTCTTTCACTTGGAAGGATTGATATACATTTTTTAACTCGTGTATATCTTGTCGAAGTGAAGCGATTTGATCTAGTTTCATTTCGTTTTCATTCTTTACGAGGCTTTCATAATGGTCGATCCTCTTAAAAAGATCAAATCGATTCATTGTTGGCGCCTCTGCATGGTGAAGACATTGGAATAAATGAATGACATCTTGCATCAATCCTTTTTCACGTGCCATTTTTGGTGTTAAAGCTTCTGCCCCATCAATTGCGCGTGTTATCTTTACACCTGTTTCATCATCGTAATATACGAGTGGTGGATTAATGCCTAACTCCGTCCCAAATAATAAATTTTGTTTTTCTGCACAACGGTCCAAAAGTTCCTCTGTTCCTTTACCAGGAATACGTACGACAAATCGCTCCTCTTCAATGGTTACAAAATAACTATCGTTCGTCTCTCCGCCTGGTGTTCTTTCTATATATTGGACCATTTCTTTTGATACACCTAGTGTATCTTGCATAATGCCATAAATCAGCTCCTTGTTATTTTTCATTGCACACAACCTCCTATAATCGATTTTAAAGGTACGAACAAATATGATGGCGCTTACATTATTAAATAAGTTTTAAAACGCCATATATATATTATACAATATATGCACGAAATTTTCCGTTATCTTGTTTGAATACTTTTCTAGTTGACCTTTACGTTACGTCATACATTACGATCATAATTAGGAGGTGAGTTCCATCGAATATAAAGTACAAGAAGTAGCAAAAATGGCCGGGGTCAGTGTACGAACATTACATCATTATGATGCAATTGGTTTGTTAAAACCTGCGTCATATTCAGATGCAGGTTATCGACTGTACACAGAGGACGATATTGCTACATTACAACAAATTATCTTTTTCAAGACACTTCACTTTTCCTTAAAGGAAATTAAAAATATTATTTATGATCCTACCTTTGACAAAGTGGAGGCACTACAATTACAAAAGAAAATGTTGCTTGAAAAGAGCACCCATATTAACCAAATGATCCATACGATTGAACAAACAATTTTATATGAAAAAGGAGAAATTAATATGACGAACGAACAAAAGTTTTCAGGATTTCAATTTAGTGAAAATAAGTATGAACAAGAAGCGAGAGAACGGTGGGGAAACGATACTGTTAACAGAGCAAACGAAACGATCCGACAACATGACCCAAATGTATTAAATGAAAAAATGAACACCATTTATAAAGAGCTTGCTACTGTTCGGCATTTATCCCCTCAATCAAATGAAGCACAATTAGCCATTGCTTCGTGGTACCATTTTTTAAATAAATATACGGGACACCACTATACATTAGAGGCTTTTCAAGAACTGGGTCAAATGTATGTAGCCGACGATCGTTTCACAAAAAATATCGATCAGTTCGGGGAAGGTTTAGCACAATTTATGTATGAGGCAATGCAAATATATGCAGAGAAACAACAAGAAAATGAATGATTATAGAAATATCATCTACTCTAGATAAATAAATAGCACGATTATGCATTTCGGACAAAATGGGATGAAATGAAAATCGGTCATTTTATCTCTTCATGATAAACATGACCGATTTTTATGTTAACATTCCATGTATTTTCTTCACTTTATGACGTTTTCCATCATATTGTCTAGCTTTTTGTATGAAATAGATACATTTCGTTTCTTTACATATCGCCCATCATACTAGCCGCTTCTAAAAATTCGGGATTAAATATAAATGCATAAAACTCGTCAACAGAGTCATATCCAAAATCATCTAAGAATCGTTGTTCTATCTCGTTTGTCACACGTGTATAATGATGATCAAACATTCTAATATTATTTTCGTCAGTTACCGTAATTACAAACTCTCCATCATTCATCAATACTTGATGTTGTTCCATATTTGCTTTTCGTTCATAAATTTCTAAATGAAAGATATTATCTGACTCCATCGTCACACACGACACTGCTTCTACATTTATTTTACATATATCTACACCAGATAAATAATCTTCTTTCACTGTGTCATCAACCCAAATTCCTTCCACATTCTTCATATATGTTTCTTGTTCCTGCTTTATTTTCTCTTCTTCTTGCAAATTTTTTAATTTTGTTTGTAACTCTTTTAAAATCGCTTCTCTTTCCTTTAAACTATCATGTGTTAAATCTTCTTCTAACCCTTCTTCCACTGCTTTTAACCCTGCATCATATGCTTTATCTTGCTCATGCGCAGCAACTTCATCGATTATTTTATCGATCTCCTTACGCTTTTTTTCATTTTTCTTAATTTGTTTTTCTAAGATTGTTAATGTGGTATGCAATTCTTTTACGTACGGATGGGTGAAATCTTTTTCTAACATCTTTTCAATAGTATCTAAACTTTCCTTATACATTCCATCGTTATGTAATGTTTCAACTTCCTCAATCTTCTCTGTTACCTCTTCGTATGTCGATGTTATGTTTTCTATCTCCTCTAACTTCGCTTCTGCTTCCTTTATCAACTCATCTGAAGCATGAGAAGTAGCTATTACTTCATCAAAAGCTTCTTCAGCCTTTATCATTTCCCCTTCGTCCATGGCTGAAATTCCATCTAACATTTCCTCTATTTGATTCATATACATTTCGGCTTCTTCATCCGCATTTTTTTCAAGCAAAGCTTCTTCAAAATAAGTGTGAGCTGTTTCATAATCTAACGTACTTAGTGCTTCTTTTCCATTTTCCATTGCTTCTTTATATGCTTGATTACATGCTGTTAAAAGGATAACGAGAAAGCACAAAATTATAGTAGTATACATTTGTTTTTTCAAAAAAACCCCTCCAGCCTTCATAAAATGACGACAGTGACAATTTTTACCATTTTTTTCATCATATCATAAAGTAGGAAGGGCTTCTATTTTGTTAAAAATAGTTCTCCGCCGAAAAAATTGTTCAAGTTACCTCGATCTTACAAAAATCCCCTAGCTTTTCAATTGTTTTTTCGTGTCTCATACTAATCTAGTCTTCTCTTATTGCATAACTAAACCACCATCGACTATTAAGTTTTGTCCTGTCACCGCATCTGCCCATGGTGATGCAAAAAACAGTACTGTTTTCGCTACGTCTTCTGGTGTTGTTACTTTTTGGAGTGGCGTACTTTCTTCAATTACATCAAAAACAACGTCCGGTGTCGCTTTACTTGCATCTGTTGTTCGCAGTAAACCACCTGATACCATATTCACTGAAATGCCATTTGTACCTAACTCCTTCGCCAAAGAACGCGTCATTCCAATTAATGCAGATTTTGCCGTATTATAATCATGATATGGAACAACAGGGTTTTGTACTAAGTTCGTTCCGATACTAATAATTCGACCGAAGTTTTGTGCTACCATATCCTCTCTACCAGCTTGCATCGTATGTAAAACTGCCTGTACACTACCTTGCAATTGTGTATGGTAATCTTCCCAGCCGATAGTATCTAACTTTTTACGGTCATCGCCATTGAATGAAAAATCGATTAAAGCATTGTTGACTATCGTCGTAATTGGTTTGTTAAAATATTCCTTCGCCCGTGCAAACATCGTTTCAACACTTTTCGCATCCCGTACATCTGCTTGAATAGCGATCGCACGATTTGCTCCTAAACTTTCTGCAATACTTTCCGCTCTTTCCTTACTTGAAAAATAATTAATGACGACTTTTGCACCTTCTTCTACAAATTGACGAACGATTGCCTCCCCTAATCCACGACTTCCACCTGTAACTAACACAACTTGTTCTTTTAATTCCATGGTGATCCCTCCTAATATTTTATTCCATATAAAAAGACCACTTTACGTAGAAAGTGGTCTTTACATACTTATATTGTAAAAAACATTTCCACTTCCTTACGACAGTATTAACTGCTTCAAGTTCAAAGGGTCAGAGTACACTCTTCTCAGCATAAAGCTCCCCTAGTGATTTTTTTATATGCAATTTACTTGTATTGTATCATATCGGCTAAACTTCTCAAGTAAACGCTTTACGTTTATGAATCAAGCGCGATACGAATATGTGCTAAATGGTGTTCCTCATGCCAATTTAGCTTTTTTAACTTCGTTGCAACAGTTACCTCTCCACTACCCTGAAGAGTAAATGTTCGTAAAAGGTCTTCATCCGTTAACGTTTTTCCTAAAGCGACAATTCGCTCATTGATCCCTTCAAGCATTTTTATGGAACATTCAACAGGTAACTGATTATCTGCATGTTCTATCCATTTATCTTGATCAAATGGAGGGATAATAGGATTATTAGCTGTTAATGCCATTTTTAAACGTTGGTACATATTTAATTGCGAATCTGCAATATGATGTACTAACTCTCTTACATTCCAACTATCAATACGATATTTTTTTCCTAACTGCTCCTCACTCAACCCGTCTACCGTTTCACGCAGTCGGTCTGTATACGTTGCAATTTCACTTAACCAATTTGCTACATCATCCATTGTTGCATTGTTTGGTACTTCAAGTTGCCCTATCGGAAATGTCACATCCATGTTACTATCCCCTTTCGTATACTTTGTATAGATTTATTTTACCATAAGAAATCGCTTTGTTTTGCCTATAAAGATAGATGTTACCTATTTAGAGCCTGAACTAATGCTATGAATAGGTAACATCCCCTACATAAAAGCGTTTGAACTAGTCCTTACTTTTCGGTAAAGTGATCGTAAACACCGTTCCTTTTCCTTTAATACTTTGCACATCAATTGTTCCATCATGTAATGTAACAAGTTGTTTAACAATAGATAATCCTAATCCAAACTCACCATATGGATTTGTTGTTCTAGAAATATCTGCTTTATAGAAACGTTCCCAAATATGTTCCACTTCTTTCGTATCCATGCCAATACCAGTATCTTTTAAAACGAGTACCGCACTTGCTGCTTCCTCATATGCTTGTAATGTAATGACGCCATTTTCTGTAAACTGCATACTGTTTTTAACGATATTCATCACAATTTGTAATAAACGATCCATATCCGCTTCGACATACATGTCACTTGGAACATCTATCATGATGTCATTTCCTTTTTTCTTTGCAAGGTCATACAATTGTTCTTTTACAATACTATACAATTCCTCTACTCGTACTTTTTCTATTTGAAGTTGGATTTGATTAGAGCGAATTTTTTCGTAATCTAAATTTTCATTCACTAATCGTATAAGACGTTTCGCCTCTTGCTCAGCGAGATGTAATGCGCGTCCTTGTTCAGAAGCTGGAATCATATTGTTTTCCAATCCTTCAATCATCCCACGAATTGTTGTTAATGGTGTTTTTAACTCATGAGATACATCTGCCATAAATTGCCGTCTCCGATTTTCTAACCGTTCAATTTCATTTGCGGATTGTTCCAATTGATCCACCATATGCTGGAAATCTACCGCTAATTCACCAATTTCATCGACTGTAGAGGTCGGTAACGTAATTGAATAATCCTCTTTTGCAACAGCAGATGTCGCTCGTTTCAACACATTAATACGTCTTACATGGAATCTAGCTAAAAATGCACTTAATAATAAAGCTGTTGCAACGGCAATATAGACACTTTTCCATAATGATGCATTCATTGCATCTATCGCATTACTTAACCCACTTATTGGAGCAGCAAGTAAAATACCTCCGACAAATCTTTCTCCTTGAAAATAAGGCAATATGACATAGGTTGCCCCTTCTTTGAACTGTTCATAGTCCTTTTTCACAACAACTTTATTCCCTTTTGTCACTTCATTCCAATCGGCATCATCCAAATGAATGTCCGGTATTTTTCCGTCCGATGCATATATAATTTCAGATTGCTCATTAAATAAACTAAAATGAATCGGGCGATTTTTTAACACATTTCCATATTCCTGTAATAATTGTTGTGCAGGTTTTTCCGATGCCGTTAAATTCGTCAAAATTGTTTCCCCATATGTCATTAATTCTTCTGTTTTATTTTCATACATATATTGCTCGACAAACTGTGTAAACAGCAAAGCAACGATAAGGAATGCGACAATAATGACACTAACATGACTTAATAACTGTTGATAAAAATATTTAAACTTCATTTGTTTTGTTCCTTTAAAGGAAGTGGAACAAATTTATACCCGACACCCCACACCGTTTGTAAACATTCACTAGCTGTTTCACCTAATTTTGTACGTAATCTTTTCATATGTACATCCACTGTCCGGTCATCTCCAAAGAAATCGTATCCCCACACATGTTCTAATAATTGTTCACGCGTGAATACTTGTTTCTCATGTTCCATTAAAAACGAAAGTAATTCAAACTCTTTCGGCGTAAAGTCTAAAATATTTTTTCCGTTAGCAAACACTTCCCTCGTTTCCTTATTTATCCTAATCATCTGTGCGTCTGTAGAAGTACTCTCTCCACTTGCATGATGACTACGACGTATGACAGCTTTAATCCTAGCCATTAATGTTAAAGGACTAAATGGTTTTGTCACATAATCATCTGCACCAAGTTCTAATCCAAGAACTTGATCTGATTCCGCATCTTTTGCAGTAAGCATAATGATTGGGGTTGTGATGTTATGACTACGTAAATTTTTGCATATAGTAATGCCATCCATGTTCGGTAACATCCAATCTAATATGATACAGTCCCAAGCTTCGTGTAATGCGAGTTCATATCCTTCTTGACCGTCTGTTACATACTTTCCTGTAAAACCTTCTTTCATAAAAAACATTTCGATCATAGAAAGGACACTTTCATTATCTTCAATGACGAGTATTTTCATCTGTTCACACCCTATCTATTCCTTGCATTTCCTCTATTATATCGAAAAAATTTTATTTCATAAATAACAAAAGAGTTTGAGATATAAGTTGGGAAGAAATGATTGTCCGAATGGTCGTTTAATAGTGCCTTTGCGTCATAGACGGCCCTTTTGCATTAGAGTGAAATTTGTTAAAAACTTTTTCGCTCCATGTAATTTCCATCCATCCTTCAACCTAACTACTTTTAATATCTCAAACTCTTGATTAAATGTAATACTTATATATTTCCCTAAAATAAATGAACCATTTTATTCTAATGTGTTACTGGATAGGGTTACATCGACGTTCATTTTTTCTTTGCCTCGATATATTTCTAATGTTACTTTATCGCCAACTTTTAATTGTTTATATAGTGCACTACGAAGATCTTCTGTAGTTTGCACTTGCTCTCCATCCATTTTCACAATAATATCGCCCGGTTTCATGCCTGCTTTTCCTGCTGGAGAATTTGCATCAACGTCTGCAACTGCAACCCCTTCAGTTACATCTTTCGGTAATTCTCCTAAATATGAACGCGGTATTTTATCCACATCTGTCATTGAAATACCAAGATAAGGTCTTGCAACCGAACCATTTTTCATCATTTCCTCTACAAGTGGTAGGACATCATTACTTGGAATCGCAAACCCTAAACCTTCCACACCACCTGCAGCAATTTTTAAACTGTTAATGCCAATTACTTCCCCATTCATATTTATGAGTGGTCCACCACTGTTTCCAGGATTAATCGCAGCATCTGTTTGAATGACTTGTAAATCCCACTGTCCTGCTGAAGTCTTTGTTTCTATTGTTCGGTCTACAGCACTTATAATACCTTGTGTGACAGAACGAGAGAATTCTACTCCTAAAGGATTTCCGATAGCGACGACTTGGTCTCCTGCTCGTAATTCGTCTGAATCACCAAACTCTAAGACGCTTTCGACATGTTCATTGCTAATACGAAGAACAGCTAAATCACTTAATGCATCCGATCCAATTAATGTCGCTTCCACTGTTTCTCCGTTCGCCAAGGATACTTCTAATCGATCTGCACCTTCCACAACATGATTATTTGTCACTACATATGCATCATCATCCTCTTGTTTAATAATGACGCCAGAACCCGATCCACCTTGCACATCCCCACCATTTGAAGGGACAAATGGGTTTTGTTCTCCTTCTTTGTAATTACTAATTCCGACAATCGCTTTAGAAGTCTCCTCCACCATATCAGCTAAGGAATCAGTTGATACTTCTTTTGCCGCTGATTTCACATTAGGCACTTCTTCTGTTTGTTCTGTTTGTTCTCCTTCACCTTTCTCTATTTGTGGCGATACTAACTGTTCCCCAAGAGGAGTATAAAAAATAGCTCCGATCGTTAAAACAGAACCGATCACTCCTGATAATACAGTCTGTCCCCAATTTTTTCGTTCCTTTTTTTGCGGTTGTATTTGTTGTTGATCTTTTTTATCTTGATCATCATATTTAAAATGTTCATCCATCTTGCTTCACCCTTCATTTTCTTTTATCTTTACTATGTTCAATATAACAAGCAAATATGAATAAATTATTACCAAAATATAAAGAATAGATGAAGATGAAGAACTTGGCATAACAAAAGGCTTAGACAAGTAGCGTCATCATGACACTTATCTTATCTAAGCCTTTAAACATTATTCTCTTATAATCGTTTTCCATTGCCTGAAAACTCACGTACTTCGTCTTCCTTATTCAGAGGATCAATTGTATGTTTGTACGAATATCCTTTTGAAATCGTCACTAATGTTAATACTAATGTTAACACAGTTAACACTAAACCAACGACAATCGACGTCACAACCATATGTAATCTCCCCTTTCTATATATATTTCATATGCATACTTCATTACTTTTTCTTTTTATTACCTTCATTATAACATGAGTTAGTCAATTTCTTTAAGGATATTTTGTGTCTTTATTAAAACGTGCGCCAATCCCTGTTGCTTTATCAAAATAAAATTGCCTCGTACGTGGGCGTAATAACACATAAATAATATGAATACATAATACTGCCACTATGAGAATCCATAAACCTAGCACGATAACTTGCATCCATACTTTAAATACATAAAAGTCTGATTCCATATCTAATTGAGCATATCGTGTAACAACTAAAAATGTATTTCCTAAAATCCATGGTGTGATTAATCCTATCCAACGTTTAAGAAGTGCTCGTCTAAAAGAATACCCTGCTTCTTCTTGCACTAAAGTAAACCGTAAAACAATTGTTCCAATCGTTTTTCCACCTGTTAACAATGGCATCACAAATTGCAATATAAATAATCCAAGTAACTTACTAAAAAACTCGATTGGCCCATGATCGATTTGAAAGATTAACGAGAAAATAAGCCAAACAAATGCGACAACATAATAATCGATTACAATAGCTAATAATTTGGGCATCGCTGAAACCGTACCTGCTCGAAATACCTTTTCCGCCTTTTCCAAAGGTTGATCCTTCGATGGAAAAAGCGCTAAAATAAGTGGCGCGATTTTAAACCCAATTACAGCACCTAATGTGTTTAAAATTAGATCATCTACATCAAATAAGCGGTATGGGCAATTATAAATGCCATATAATCCTGTAATTTGTGTTATTTCAAAAAACAAAGAGACGGAAAATCCTATTAGGACCATCCGTTTCAAAGTCATCGTCTTCGAAAAAAAGTATTTCACGTATACCCCTAATGGCAGTAAAATAAATACATTAAATAAGGACGGCAAAAATGCACTATGGCGGACAATATTTATATATAAAGCTGGTTGTAACCAATTAATATTTCCAGATAAAAAAATTTCATACACAAAATAAAACGGTATCAATTGAAAATACTTCGTATCTGCACTTTGCATTGCACACGTATCACGTACATCAGGTAGTGGTAAAATGACTAAAAAATATGCCGAAAGCGCGTAAAATATAAACGTTAAAATAATAAACGTCGACCAAAAGCTAAAATATCCATATTTTCGATACGTATATATTAACCATGGAATTGCAGTATGGACAGCGATTAAAAATAATATAAGTACTGCAATTAAAATCGGAAAAGAGTATACCCCCATTCTCTTACTACCTCCGTTATTACCACTACATACACTTTGTATATTACCGTTTATTTCTACTATTGAAAAGTATTTTAAAAAACCTAGAAAGATGAGTGATAGACCATTCTCCTTCTAGGTACGTTTTCTACTTATTTATCCATGGAACGATGTACATCTTTTTCGTCGATGACATAATATTCAAATTCCGTTCCGTCTCCATCAATTTGGACATACATTTTATCATCTAATATATAAAATTCACGAATAAACATGTCTGGAAATTGAATAAATTGCTCCATCTCCCCAGTTTGTGCATTAATTTGCAGTAAATTTTGCTTGCTAGGTTCCTGTGGTGCATGATCAATGAAATAAACAGAATCCCCATACGTATAGTAAATAGGATCGCCTGATACACTAGCTTCGATACGATAAAGCTCTTCTGTTAACTCTCCATCTAATGCGACGATTGTTTCTTCCATTGGATCATAATAAAATACGACATCATTGGCGACATATAGTCCTCCGTTTGCATTATTCACAAAATAAGATGCTTTCTCTTCCAATGTCGTGCCATCCAACAGTATAAAATTGTAGCCATATTGATTTTCGACCGGGTCAACAATCGCATATAATTCATCTGTACCATCTCTACTAAAAATTTCCGTTGTTCCTTCAAATTCCTTCTCCGCCAATTGTTCTCCTGTTTCACTATCAAATGTCGTTAATATATTATCTAATTCCGTTGCAGCAACATTTTCCATTAATGCGGTAGCGATATAGTCGCCTCCATCTATTAATTGCTCGGTATTATCTGTCTCTTCATTTGTCACTTGCACACCTATGTTTGTAAGACCAATCCGATATGGTTCATTATATTGCACATAATTCTCATATCCAACTTCATCATCGAATTCAATTTTTTCTACAATATCTCCTGTTTTCACATCGCCTTTTAGATTACTAAAGCCGCGATAATGAAGTACTCCATCTTTTAGAGAAAACATTTGTGAAAATGAGTCCCAATTTCTAGCTTCCCAAATCACCTTTTTTGTATCCACGTCATACCGATAAGTACGGTTTAACTTAATCGACACGACCTCTCCGTCTCCATATACGATAGCTTGACCAGCTATTTCTTCATCGTCTATTTTTATCATCCGTGTATCATCTAATTCATCTACTAATGTCGGTTCCTCATCGACTTCAGAAAAAACAACTTCTGCCATCGGATATGGTTCATTTTCCTCTTCGTTATTTTCCCCGTCATTGTCATCTAACTCTTCATTATCATTCAAATTTTCCGATGTATTTATATCATCGTTTTGATCATTATGTAGTGTTTCCTCATTATTTGAACTACAACCTACTAAAAATAATACTGCCATCATCACACTTATAACTAATTTACGCATCATCCCGCTCCTTTTTCAGTACTTTTCTATGTAATGATATAACTATAACGTATCTACATTTTCAGAACAACATGAAAAATGGACTGTTTTCACGAATTACAGCCATCTTTTCTCCTATTTTAGATACTCTTTACTTCTCCACCCTTTTATGAAAAGATAGAAGGAATAATCCCATTAGTGAAGCAATCATGATTACATATTTCGTCTAAAAAACATCCTTTTGTTGCCTCTACGCTATTAAAAAATATCATCTTTCCATCTAAAGAGGTGTATATATGAAAAAACTAACAATATGTCTATCCATATTCTCTTTCCTATTTTTACTAACAAGTTGTTCGAACACTTATACATACAAGGAAGACGGTCCATTTATCACTGCATACATGGCGCCAGTTGGTCCCGGAATACCGGAAGATTTAATAACGGAACATATTACAATTTACCAAAATGGTACGTTCATTTTATCTGACGGTAATCATGATAAAGGGAAAGATAAACTGATCGTACAACTTACATTAACCGAAGATGAAATAAACGAAATTCAATCACATATTTATGAAAGCCGTTTTAAAAAATTACCTGAAGATGTCACTGCACCATCTGAAGACGGTGCAAAATATGGAATAGAAGTACATTTTGAAAAAAACTCCAAATTAGTAGCTGGTTGGAATCCAAGCAATGAAGCATTTAACGAGCTTCATGACTATTTATTTCACTTTATCGAGGAAGAAACATTGCAAACTTGGCGGGAAGAAATGAAAGAATATAAGAGAGGAATGGATTAAATTAAAAAATGAAGCCATATAAAGGCTGTTTCATACCTTATATGGCTTCGTTTCTTCCTTCCATTATTCCTTTTTAGGAATACGCCTTTGAAAATATAAAAAAATCGGAAACGGAATAACAATCCATCCGAAACTTTTTATCAGCGTATTTATAGCGCGCGCTTTCGCTTGTTCGGCATCACTTTTTACCATTTCATCATAACTTTTACGTAAATCCCCTTCTGACTTTTTTTCCTCTTTTGACGCATCATAATCTGCACTCCATTGGCGATAGTCCTCAAATGATTGATGGTATGGTGCTGGAGAAACTATATCAGCTAAAGCCATAAATACACTGACACTACCACCTATCGTCATCATTAAGGTTGCAAATAAAACGAAATACACATAAATTTGTTTCATGTTATCCGGCCCCCCTTCTTTCGAGTTTATTCGACTTTTGCTAGCTAAAACGATGAAAATAGCCAAAGCAATCAGTATAATTGAAACAATAATGGAAATTACGAGCATTGCGTTTCCTCCCGTCCTTGAGTTTCGATTTTTTGCGATGTCGGGGACGGTAGAGCGACCTAGCGTCCTTGAGTTTCGGTTTTTTTGCGATTTCAAGGACGGTAGAGCGACCTAGCATCCTTGAGATTTGGTTTTTTGCGTTTTCGAGGACGATAGAGCGACCTAGCGTCCTTGAGTTTCGATTTTTTGCGTCTTCGAGGACGATAGAGCGGCCTAGCGTCCTTGAGATTTGGTTTTTGCGTTTTCGAGGACGATAGAGCGGCCCACCGTCCTTGAGTTTCGATTTTTTGCGTTTTCAAGGACGATAGAGCGACCTAGCGTCCTTGAGTTTCGATTTTTTGCGTCTTCGAGGACGATAGAGCGGCCTAGCGTCCTTGAGATTTGGTTTTTTGCGTTTTCGAGGACGATAGAGCGGCCCACCGTCCTTGAGTTTCGGTTTTTCGCGATTTCGAGGACGATAGAGCGGCCCACCGTCCTTGAGATTAAACTTTTCGCGTTTTCGAGGACGATAGAGCGGCCTAGCGTCCTTGAGATTGCATTTTCACAATCTAACTCGTTGCTTCATTTTTTTCAGATAATTAAAGGTTTACATTTATTATACCACCAATATAATAGGGCGAATCCTTTTTCTCCGTTTATGAACAAAATGAGCGGGTATAAATGTTGTAGAATAAACGTTAGGAGGAATACAGATGGATTCATCCAACCATAAAAATCCCTCTCCTGAATTAGATATTTATTGGGGGAAGCATGAAATAATTATTGGCCAACGGTATGAGTTTTTTACACTTTAAATGATATATTCATTGCATTATGGTTCATTATCGGAAGTATTTTATTTTTTTCTGAATCTACCGTCACTATTGGCACATGGCTATTTCTAATTGGAAGTATCCAATTACTCATCCGCCCTATCATTCGAATTATACGAAACATTCATTTAAAACGACTATGAGCAAAGGAATAGGCATATGAGTCGTATCATCGGTATGAGGACAGAAAATAAACTAAAAACTACCTACTCATTACAAGAAATAAAACTGGATACTATATTATTTTAATCATCGTGTTATTTATTGCATTGGAATGTTTATTTCGTTTAAAAGAAAAGGTCGGTTTAAATACCCCCTTTACATATAGAGAGGAATTTTTTTACTATGATAACGGACATTGTTTTACTCATCTTTATCGTTTGTATCGCATCCATTTTACAAACGAGTACAGGATACGGCTTTTCGATCATCGGGACACCCTTTTTATTTATGCTATATCCTGCACATACAGCAATTCAAATTAATATTATTTTGTCGATCTTTTTATCAATTTTTATGATTAGAAATATTCGAAATGAAATTGATAGAGATTTATTAAAGCAATTGATTAGGGGATCTTTCGGTGGATTAATTATCGGGATTTTTATTTATATGTATGTCCAAATTCAATATTTAAAAATCGGTGTCGGTATTATCGTACTCCTTTTAACGATGTTGTTAATTTTTCAATATACTGTGGCCCGCTCACGCAAACGAGATCTATTAGCTGGTGGAGTATCTGGAATGTTGACGACGAGCATTGGTGTACCAGGTCCCCCGTTACTCCTTTATTTTTCAGGTGTCAACATGGACAAAACGACCTTACGAAGTACGACACTCGCTTATTATTTGTTCGTTTATGCCGCAAGCCTTATCATGCAAATAGCATTTGGTGGAACAAATATTGATATTTGGATGTATGCGCTTATTTCACTTCCAGCACTATTTCTCGGTGTGTTTCTAGGTAAATTATTATTTCAATGGATTAGCCAGGCGATTTTTTTGCTCATTACATATACGATTCTCATTTTTACCGGTATTTATTTAATTGTGACGAGTATGTAAAAACGATGATGCAATGATTACATCATCGTTTCTCATTTATTTGCCAAATCTTTGGCGAAACCCACATTTTCGGCATAACTCCTCTACCGCTTCCCGTCTCGAAAAGCCATCAACTAAATTTTGTGCTCGTTCCATTTTTATAATATCTGAAAAAGAATCTTTATAAATATTCCCGAGATCAATAACACCTTCCCCGTCTAAACAACAAGGAACGACCGTCCCATTCGATAAAATGGCCGCTTGATTTCGTAATCCATAACAAAATCCTTTGCCATCATCCTCTTCCTCATCGAGTGATGGCCATTTAAATTCATAATCTTGATTTATATACACACGTTCTGCAATTTGTATCCCACCACCTGGCTCTACTCGCTCCTCAATTTGATAGTCTAGATCAAATGCTTTTTCAATCATCGCGAGCAATGCACGATTTCGTTTAATTTCCGCATTCGTCCGGTTATCTTGCGAAAGATTCCATAGCCTAAATGATACAATCATATCCGTCGCTTTCGTTTGCTCTTTTACAAAATCAATGATTTTCTGCATATACCCTTCTCGATCAGGCAAATTATTATCATCAAAACTATGTAAGGAAAAATTCATTTGGCGAATCGCAGGCTTATTCAGCAATTGCTCCCGTCGTTTTTCAATTAATGTACCATTTGTCGTAATATTTACTTTGAATCCCTTTTCGGCACTAATATCAAGCAATTCCCCAATTTTCGGATGTAAAAGTGGCTCCCCTTTTACGTGTAAATTAATATAATCGGTATGTGGCTTAATTTGATCCAATCTCATCGCAAAATCTTCCGGTGAAACGAATTGCCTCGCCCGAATCGTCGGTGGACAAAAACTACACGCTAAATTACATACGCTCGTAATTTCCAAATAAAATTTCTTGAACTTTTTTACCTTTTCCATCTATATCACCTATCATTTTTCAATATCTCTCATCCCCATTGTAGCCTATTCTATTAATTATTGTAGGATAATCGATAGTTTTAAATTGTAAGTAGAAAAAGGATAAATTATACGTAGTGGATGAAAAAATGAAACAAACGCTTCGCGTAATCCGCTATTAACACTCATTTCATAGGAAGAGACATGCATCTGACCATTTTTACATATACCCAACACTGATCGCAAACAATAGTTGTGCGGTAAAATAGGTGATCATAACCATATGTTCTGCTGCCGAAAATGGGTTTCTAAACTTATCATAAGCAAGTATAGCATCCGAGATAACAAATAAGAGTGACGCCACAATCAGTATGCTACTTCCGGCTAAACTAGCACTCCACATCATGATAGAAATAACGAGGATATAGGAAGCAACTGCGATCGCAAGTTGGACACCACCTGCTTCTTTCACATATCGCAACAAAAATAAGAAGAACCATATGGAAAAAAGTATCAACGATAGAGCGACAAGCAACGACGTTTTCGACATTATATGTAAGATAAAACTATTCCAAAACGCAATGATGTAAAATACATGTGCAATAAAAAAACTTATCAACCCATGGATAAACCAGCGTTCTTCAAGCATTAAAAACACATCTCCAACAAGGGAAAAGCATAGAGCAACAACGACCCACTTGGCAAATGTCGTCTCCAAACTTGACCCATAAATCGCTAATACAATAATTAAAACCATCGTGCCAGGTTTCAAAATATACTTCGTTCGTTTCGAGTCAAAATGCAATGCGATCAAATGGTATAAAAACATCGAGACTATAATTAATATCATTAAAAATATGTACAACTGATTCCACCCCTTTAACTTTTTAATTCTAAGCTTATGAATATATACTTATAGCAAGCAAGGAGTAAATCCTGCTTGGGAAACGATAATGATGGGTAAAACAAAATAATTGTACAGAACAGCATGGTAGAATATGAGAACTCGAAGTTAAGATAATAAATTTATATATATAAATCATTTTAATATTTATAATAAAAATTATTTTTTTAATTTCTCTTTCACATAAGCACGTGTTTCATCGTCTCCGACTAAAATAATTAGACAAAGCAAAAGGATGCATAATGTTATTTTAAAGCTTTTTTTCATTCATACTCCCCCTCTTCTAGCATAAATTTTAACACGACGAAATAACGCTACTTTCGAGCTATCTTTTCTATGAGTATAACAAATGAAGCAAACAAAAAATACACCATAAGTTACATGTCATCCTAACTTATGGTGGTGTATATCATTCTTTCCGTTCATGCACGTTTTTCTCCTGTACGCTGCAAGGTTATATGAATATCAAGTTTCGATGATAGGCCATTCATTTATGTTCATAGCGATGTAAGCAATTATACAATAATTACATTTCCTCTAAAGCTATTTCCTGTAATATGTCGACATCATAAATGCTCACTTTCCTATGACCTTCTTGTTTTATAATGCCTTGCTTCTGAAATTTCGTCATTCTTCTACTTATTGTCTCTTGTGTCGTCCCTAAATAAGAGGCTAAATCTCGCTTCGTTACTGGTAAAATAATGTTGGTGCTCTGTTGTTTGTCCATTAACTCCAATAAATAACTAGCAATCCGTGCCTCTACATCTTTCACACTTAATTCCCCAATTAATTTATCTGCTGCATCTAATCTTTGACTAAATTGTTCTAATATTTTCAATGCAATCGTTGGGTATTCCTTCATTAACTGTTGCATTTTATCACGATGAATCATACAAACATTCGTCTTTTCCAATGCTTCCGCATAAGTTTCCAATGTCTTTTCAGTAAATAATGCTAATTCACCAAAAAACTCCCCTGGTTCTAATATACGTAATACTTGTTCTTTTCCAGATTCAAATAACTGATAAATTTTCACACGACCAATATGGACGATATATAAATATTCCAAAGGATCCCAAGCTTGGTAAATAATATCCCCTTTTACATACGTATGATGTTTACTAATTTCAGCAATTTTCACCATTTCATCGATTTCTAAATGATTAAAAAAAGGTACTTTCGCTACACATAATTGCGACACATTAGGATGATTACAACCCATTTTACTTCCCCCTGTTCTAATTCCTATTATACCAAACAACTTAGATAGAAATATTGACCTACGTCAATGTAAGGAAAATAGTTCCCGCCTATACTATAAGTAGCACATAAATAAAGGAGAAGATAAATATGAAAAAACTAGAACTAACATTAGAAACATTAAGCTGTCCATCTTGTGTAAAACGTATTGAAGGAACATTAAACAAAACAGCAGGTATCAAAAATCCACGTGTACTCTTTCATGCCAATAAAGTGAAAACACAATTCGATGAATCTGTTATATCAGCAGCGGAAGTTGCAACCATCGTTGAAAAATTAGGATTTCCAATCACACATAAAAAGATAGCATGATGAAGAAAGCTAGGTTGGGGCTATAATTAATCTGTCCCAACTTTGATTAATCAAAGAGAGAAGGGAAATAAATGAAAAAAATTCAACTCGTATGGATATCTGGTCTGTTATTGCTCCTTGCCCTCATTTGTCATATGTTCGATTTTACCCTCTTGAAAAATAGCGCACTTCTTTTTGCAACTTTTATTGCGGGAGCTATGACTGCAAAAACAGCTTTTCAAGCAGTAAGAATGAAAGCGTTCAGTATCGAATTATTAGTAACAATTGCAGTTATTGGAGCACTTTTTATCGGTGAATATGTGGAAGCTGCTGCCGTGACATTCCTATTTTTATTCGGTTCTTATTTAGAAGCGAGATCATTAGAAAAAACACGTGCCTCCTTACAAACTTTATTAGATATGAGTCCTTTAGAAGCTACCGTAATAAAAGATGGCGAAAAAACAATACTTCCTATCGAGGAAGTTCATGAAGGAGATATCCTCGCCATTCAATCTGGTGAAAAAGTGGCTGTCGATGGAAAAATCATTTCCGGTCAAGCGAGCATGAACGAAGCGACGATTACAGGTGAATCTGTTCCAAAAAATAAAACGACGGAAGACTATGTTTTTAGTGGTACTATTATTGACCAAGGATATATTGAAATAATTGCTGAAAAAGTTGGAGACGATACAACATTTGCCAAAATTATCGAACTTGTAGAAGAAGCACAAGAAACGAAAGCAAAAACACAAAAATTCCTAGAAAAGTTTGCCAACATATACACACCTAGCATTATATTACTGTCTTTATTTGTCTTAATTTTCACAAAAAACATAGAATTAACCTTAACTTTTCTCGTCATTGCATGTCCAGGTGCATTAGTCATTTCTGCCCCTGTTTCACTCGTCGCTGGTATTGGAAACGGTGCACGTAAAGGGACGTTAATTAAAGGTGGAGAAGTAATGGAAAACCTCGCGAAAGTAGATGTAGTCGTTTTTGATAAAACGGGAACTTTAACAGAAGGAAAACCTTCCATTACAAATATTCAAACATATGGCATCGAAGAAAACACCTTATTAAAAATTGCCGCAGAAGCAGAAATTATTTCAGAACATCATTTAGGACGTACAATTGTTCAAGAAGCAAAAATTCGTCATATTCCATTAGAAAAAGAACCAAGTCATTTTGACATCGTAAAAGGCCATGGATTACATGCATTATTAGATGGCCAACATGTTGTTATCGGAAATCGGCAATTATTAAGGGATCAACAAATAAACATAAACACTCCAATGGAAAATGACGCCGTACAACTAGAAAAGGCAGGAAATACTGTCATATTTGTTGCAATCGACAAGACCGTTAAAGGAATTATTTCCATTAAAGATAATGTGAAATTAGAAGCAAAAGCGGCGATAGAACGACTCAAACATTACGGTATAAAACAAACAATCATGCTTACAGGAGACAACCAACATACAGCAGAGCAAGTTTCTACACAACTACACATCGATACAGTGCACGCTGAAATGTTACCTGAAGACAAAGTGTTGTTTGTGAAGCAATTAAAAGAAAAAGGGTATCGTGTTGCAATGGTCGGTGATGGTATTAATGACGCGCCAGCACTTGCTTTAGCAGACGTTGGACTTGCGATGGGTATTGCAGGAACAGATGTCGCAATGGAAACAGCGGATGTCGTCTTAATGAATGATCAATTACAAGCGATTCCGTCTGCTATTTCTCTAGCGAAAGCAACGGTAAAAAATATGCAACAAAATATGTTTTTTGCCGTCGGAACGGTCATCTTACTGTTAATTGGTGTGTTACTCGGAAAAGTATTTTTAGCATCTGGCATGCTCATTCATGAACTTAGCGTATTAGCTGTCGTACTCAACGCATTACGACTTATCCGCTTCAACGACAAACGAAACAAACATATTCATACGGCACCGCCAATAATCGAAGTACAATCAAATGAGTAAATAAAATTTGAAATCGTCCCTCACATCCACGCAACCCTTAGTTTTAATATTAAAACAAGTGTCCTGAATAGTACTGTTAGATACCTTTCACAACAATATAAGCAGAGGAGATATTTTCCTCTGCTTATTTTTTCAAAACATCACCATTTCAAATTCCACGATAAAAGTTTCTTTTTCGACATTAACTTACTTCCTTTTACGTACAAATTATACAAATAATATCTTTTAAGCTATGATAAAACTATGCAAAATTATGTAGAGGAGGGAAGGTATGCCATTCCTTTTTTATACTGTACCAATCCTTTTATTTTTGATACTTTTTATCGTTGAACGACGCACCGTATGGATTGGATTCTTTTTTCTTATGTTAACTGGTTATTTATCGACGCTCACGCTTGTTTATTTAGAGTTTTTTCACCAAAAAGTCGCATTAACGATTGTTATTATTCTATTATCTCTTATTATTTTATTAATTCCGTTATATGTACTTTCCTTTATTATTGCCTTAATTACGTCTGGCATTCGATTAATAAAACGAGAAGGACGAAAATTACATAACTTTTTAAGCCTAGCATTCGGACTCTTTATTATCGTATGGGTCATTGCAATCAATTTTATTTCTATACGGGAAGAGTTACCATTTTTATATAGTGTTTCATTTCTCATTTCGACTATTATTTCGTATATGATCATCGTAATGATTAGTTTTGCTGTAGCGGCTTTACTAAATCAATTTAGAAATCCATGGAAAACATACGATTATATTATCGTGCTCGGCAGTGGTCTAATCGGGGACCGTGTTCCACCATTACTAGCAAGTCGTATTGATAAAGGGATCGCATTATTTCATACATTTCACACACAAGAACACCCAGTAAAACTAATCTTTACAGGTGGACAAGGTGGAGATGAATTACTACCTGAAGGGGTAGCAATGGCTAAATATGCACAAAAGAGGGGGATAGATGAAGCACATATTATAATTGAAGATAAGGCAGTTAACACGTACGAAAACTTATTATTTTCAAAACAACTAATTGATCAAGATTTAGAAAAAGAAAACAAATCTAGTAAACCAACCATTGTTACCGTCACGAATAACTTCCATGTGTTCCGTTCTTTATTATGGGCAAAAAAAGTAGGTGTACGATGTGATGGCGCAGGCTCTAAAACAAAATTTTACTTTTGGCTAAATGCCCTCATCCGTGAATTTATCGGTGTATTATACATGCAACGAAAATTCCATATTGCCATGTTTATTCTAATCTTCATCACTGCAATCGTCGTATTTATTATGACAAAATTTTATGTTCTACCTTTTAAAATGCCCACATAACGAAAAAAGTCGTCGATATTCGCTATATTTTAACGAGTATCGACGATTTTTTCATCTTTTATTTTAAAATTTTCGCATGAACGTAATAAATGTATCGACAAATCCTTGTAAATATTGGACGGTACTCTCATTCGTTACATTTCCAGCATCATCTAAAAAGGTTCCAACATTTGCTAAATACATTTCAGGTTGCTGCACAACAGGCATGTTTAAAGAAGTTAATGTTTGTCGGAGATGATGGTTTGCACCGAAAGCTCCTAATCCTCCTGGTGATTGACTAATAATTCCTGCTGGCTTATTATTCCAAACATTGTCAACCTTTGGACGAGAACCGATATCGAAAGCATTTTTCAATACAGCCGGGACAGAACGATTATATTCCGGTGTCACTATTAAAAATCCATCAAACGTTTTTACTTTTTCTCGAAAAGATTGCACATCACTCGGCACATTATCTTCCTCATCAAAATCTTGATTGTAAAAAGGCAAATGCCCAATCTCAATCAACTCTGTTTCAACATCGTCTGGAAAAAGCGTTGCAGTAAATAAAGCAATTTTTCTCGAAAAAGATTCTTTACGTAAACTACCAATTAATATTCCAACTTTAGCCATATACGATCGACCTTCCTTTTTATATTAGGATGTGTCTTACTTCTTTAAGTTATTCCTTTTACGAGCCCTATCTAAACAATATTAATCAAATAATAACATTACTTTCCCTTTATTTGCTGAATTAGCTGCTACATAACGAACCGCTTCCTCAATATCATTTATATGATAAAAACTATTTGGTTTCATCCATACTAATTGTTTCGTATTTATATAATGTATCAACAGTTGAAATGTATATTGCCATTTTTCATCAGAAACAGTATCATTCCAATAACGTAAATGAAACAAAGTAGGTTTGACTTTTGTGTTTGTATAAATATCTTTCCAATCCACCTGTACCCCTGACAGTAAACCCAATGTTAAAAACTCCCCATTCTCTCGGACCGAAAAAGCTAACTCTGTACCAGATTGACCCCCAATCGAATCAATTGCAGCATCTACCCCTTTGCCATTTGTAATTTCCATTACCGTTTCATATAACGGCTCTACCGAAGTGTCGATCACATGGGATGCCCCGAGTTCAAGCAACTTCTTCGTATATCGACTATTTCGCACAACAGCAATATAGGTAAATCCTAATATATTCGCTAACTGGGAAAAAATATGTCCAATAGCAGAACCAGCTGCATTGACAGCTATTACATCTCCTTTTCGTAACCTTAATGTTTCCGTACATATAACGAACGCAGTTACCGGATTAATATATAATTGTGCTGCAGTATAATCATCTATAAAAGATGGTACTTCTACGGCATGATGTACAGAGGTTTTCACATATTGTTGCCATGTTCCCTCGCCCCGTAATGGTAAAACGCGTTTTCCAATATAATCCTTCCGCACTCCAGACCCAACTTGTTCGACAATACCTACTCCTTCATATCCGGGAATATTCGGTAAAGGAATCCGATGGGCATAGGACCCCCTTACCGGAATTAAATCTGATGGGTTAATTGGAGAAGCAATCATCCGAACTAATATGTCATGTTTATGTAAATCTGATATTCCTCGTTGTTCAACTTGTAACACCTTTTCAGGAGGACCGAATGTATGAAATTGTATACATTTCTGTCGCAATTTGCCACTTCCTTCATTGTTTCGTTTAAAAATTGCAACTCTATTTACCATTTATACAGTTTATGTTGAATAAGATGATCGATTTCTTCGACTATATGGTCCATCATGTCACGTACAGATTGTCGTTTACTTAATCGTGAACCTTGTCCAGACCATAAAGACATCCATTCTGGTCGTTGTTGTTTTGCCGCCTCTTTTCGAAGTGGTTGGGTTAACATATTTTGAATTGGATATTTTGGCAACTCATCTTCATACACTTCCATCTTATCGACAAAATCATTACGGATGCCTCTTGCTTCCTTTCCGCTAAATACTTTCGTTACGACGGATGCATCTTCCGTACTTTGTAAAATTGCCTCTTTATGTAACTCATTTGCTCCGCTTTCTTCGCTTGTAACAAACGCCGTTCCCATTTGTACTCCTTCCGCCCCCAAAATGAGCGCCGAAAGGATCCCTCGACCATCCATAATCCCTCCAGCTGCAATAACTGGAATTTGAACACGATCTACAACCTGTGGTACTAAAGCAGTCGTTCCAATCATTGCTTCCTTTGATGAATGAAGAAACGTCCCCCGATGTCCACCAGCCTCACTGCCTTGAGCAACAACGATATCCATACCAATTGCTTCATTCGCCATCGCTTCCTGTACCGTCGTTGCCGTTCCGATTAATACAATGTTTTCTTGCTTTAACCTTTGGACAACTTCTTTAGAGGGAATTCCAAATGTAAAACTACATACTGGTACCTTTTCTTCCATAATGACATTTATCTGTTCTTCATACGTAATTGTTGATGGAGTGTTCACTGCTACTTTCTGTACATTTAAAACTTCACGAAAAGGTGCTAAATATGTATCCACTTTTTCTATCTCAGCAGTATGTACTTCCGGTGTTTCTGGCACGAATACATTGATGCCAAAAGGATTATCCGTTCGCTTTTTTATTTCCCGAATATGTTCACGAAGTTGTGTAGAAGTCATATAACCCGCTCCAATATTTCCAAGCGCTCCATAATTGGATACGGCTGCAACTAATGTTGGTGACGTGACACCACCTGCCATCCCAGCTTGAATGATTGGATATGTAATATGTAGTAAATCTGTTACTCTATTTTCATTCCACATTTCACTTTCTCCTCCCATTTCGTATGATTACTTTTCCACAAAATCTCCTTGATTTATCTCCTCATCCTGTTCAAATGAAATTCGAATACTTTTCGATGTATTCGGATCACTTGAGTCAGCTACATGAAAATGAATATGAGGTTCACTCGAGTTTCCAGAATTACCAACGAGGCCAAGTAAATCACCTTGCTTCACTTCGTCTCCTTCTTTTACTTCAATAGAGTCATATTTAAAATGTGCTAAATAACTGAACTCATCATTGCCGTGATCGATAATAACATAATTTCCTAAAGGTTCTTTATCATTCATTTTTCCAACTGGTTCATTATCTTTTATATCATTTTCCACTTTTACAACTGTACCGTCAGCTGGTGCTATATACTTTTCGCCAAACGCATAATAATTTTCATTCATCATCGGGTCACCTTCGTATGTACTCTGTTCCTCCATTTTTACAAAGTCATAAGCATACCGCTGATTTTCATATTCATAATGGTAGTTCACTAATGGATTTATCCCACCCCAAAACACAAACCAATTATGTTCAAAAGGCATATTAAATTTAGTTTTCGTGTACACTTCATCTGTGTCGGGATAGATTTCAAGTGGCATAATTTGTAACCCTTGTACAATTTTTTCTTCATCAAATACAGAGATTAAGCCTTTTGTGCCTGAATCATCTGTCCAAACATATTGAACTGCATCATCTCCATACGGCATTTTCGATTGTAAAACATATGTAGAAATATCTTTATGGAAGTCATCTCCCAAAGATTTTAATTCTTTTACGGAAACTTCTTTCTGAAATGATTCACTCAATTGCCCATATACTTGCTCATAATCTCCTTTTCGAAACGCCTCTGCAAATGATTCGGGATCTAATTTTTCCACTTCTTCTTGTTCCTCCTCTTCTACCTTATTATTTGTGTTGCTACAAGCAACTAACATAATTAAAAACATTGCCATGAATAATGTAAGTAATAAACCTTTTCTCAACTGTATTCCTCCTACTGTGCCAAAACACCCTTGCACGAATTACTTTTAGTATATCATATGAATTTACACTTCTATCTTAGTAAAATAAAAACCTTTCCCAACAACTTGAGAAAGGTGTTATATGATTGTTGCTATCTTTAAATAGCTAAACATTTGTATCATCTATCAAATATAATTATTTTCTATTTGCTTCATATAATCTTCTACTAAATAACCGTACTTATTTTGAGTAAGATAACGAATGAATTCTACTTTTCTATTTGGATCATTCATATAAACTTGTTCCTCTTGATAAAATTTGCCCTCGAAAGTCATATCAGCAAGCTTTCGTAATAAAATCTCTGGCGCAAATATTTTAATATTAACTCTGACATACTTTCCATCTACATTCATTTGATCAAGCACTTCTATTTCATTATATCCTGCTTCCCAATCAACAATATTTTCATAATATACTTTTTGGGACTGTTTTCCCTTTTGTAAAATAAAATATGTATCTGTTTCCTGATAAGACATATTGTGTGCTCTTTTTATCAAAATCGTAACGGAAATAAAGATGACCGACATTACAGTAAATACAGTCCACATTTCCATTTCGGCCATAATAAAACCTATAATTGCAAAAAACAATGAAAATATACTAATGAATAATAGAACATTAGCAATAAACCTTTCCAATTTACCAGGTTTTTGCACATTGTTCTCAATAGTAGGTTTATATACTTTACTTCTAACTGACTGAATCACTGTACGGATGATCGTAATTATGACGGCTGTAATAATAGCTATGAAAATAGTAGGTTTCATTAGTGTTGTCTCCTTCATAAAATTTTAAAACAGTATGACACATGATACAAACAATTTATAATTCTTCGGCATTTTCTAAGACTTCATCAGGTACGACGATTTCCTTCACTAGAAAAGTTCATTTATCCGTGATCTAATTCATGATAATTTTTAGCTAGTTGCTCAATATCTAAGCTAAAAGTCAATATATAATGATCATTCGTCTCTTCAAAGTCTTCACCCACACTCCATTTCCATGTTAATAAAAACTATATACCCACTTTTTGAAAAAGTAATCTATCGAAATGTCTTTATTCTAATAACGATAGAGTTTGTATAAAACTCCTTTTCAATTTTGATTTCAACAAAGAATCGAAAACTAAATTTTGTTTATTTTTTCTCCATGACGTTCAACTCATCTTTCATATAGTATCATAATAGGAGTAAAGAAAGGATTAAAAAAATTTTATTGTTAGGATGCATATGTTACTCTAATAGGAACAAATTATCTCAAACGACTAGGAGATACATATAATGGCTCATAAAAAAATTTATACATGGATTGTCTTTTGTCTCATTATGATTACTTCGATTATTTTTGTTTATCATAATGCATTTCTATATGATAGACCAATTGCAAAAATTACGAATACTACACTTGTAAAAACAGAAAAAGTCGTCGATTCATATGGTCATAAAGATACGCTTTATACACAAAAAATTGACGCCATCATCCAAAATGGCTTACATAAAAAACAAAGTATTCAACTCACTAATGAATATTCTGATTCAGGTGCATATGATGAGCCGTATCATATCGGTGCCAACGTTTTTGTCTCATTCGATAAAAAGCAACATTTAAAAAATGAATTAACCGGGGTAATTACTGGGGTAAAGCGTGATATATATATCGTCATTGTTGCTTGGTTGTTCATTCTTGTATTATTTTTCATTGGCCGAAAACAAGGAATTTATACGAGTATTAGCTTGGCTTTCAATATTATTTTGCTATCGTACGCGCTGGATTTTTACATCCAACACGGCCTTAACTTAATATGGATAAGCATTATTTTGACAGTATTATTTACAGTTAGTTCGCTTTTACTCGTTAACGGTTGGAATGAAAAAACGTTCACAGCAATTATCGCAACCTTGCTTGGTACGTTATTATCAGTTAGCATTACAATTCTTGCCATGTGGCTAACATCTGAACGAGGACTATATTATGAAGAAATGCAATTTCTCACAAGACCTTATAAGTTAGTATTTTTAGCTGGTTTATTTATCGGCTCTTTAGGTGCAGTGATGGATGTTGCGATATCAATTTCAACATCAATGTTTGAACTATATGAAACAAATAAACATATATCCATCAAACAGTTAAAACAATCCGGATTTAATATCGGAAAAGATATTATGGGCACAATGACTAACATTTTATTATTTGCGTATGTCAGTGGATCGATTCCAATTTTAATCATTTACTTAATGAATCATTCTCCACTTGGATTTGCCCTATCTATTAATCTTTCTTTAGAAATGGTAAGAGCATTATCAGGAGGAATTGGCATTGTCATAACGATTCCAATCGGTTTATATGTTGCTATCTTTTATATAAAGAAAAAGGAGGCAAAAAAATGAGCACTCTTTTCCTCTTATCAACAATTTTGTTTGTATGCATGGTTCTCATAGGGGGACAAAAAGGGGTTAAATCTTTCCTTTCTCTATTTATTAATTTTATTGTAATCTTTTTTTCTATCTTTTTTATGATGAGTCCACAAATCGATCCAATTATTATTGCAGCTATCAGTAGTATTATTATTACATGTGTAAATCTCTTTTTTATTAATGAAGTAAATATCAAAACATGGACAGCATTTATATCCACTCTCATCACAATTGGATTACTTTTTGCTCTTATTTATATAGTCACAAAAGTAACAATGATCCAAGGCTTTGGTGAAGAGGAAATTGATGAGATTATTCCTATATTTTCCCTTTATATAGGTGTAGATTTTGTGAAGATTGCCACATCAGTGATGCTCATGAGTACACTCGGAGCAATTATTGATGTAGCTATTTCGATTACATCCCCGATGGAGGAAATATTTATTCACAATCCTAATATTAATAGAAAAGATTTATTCAAATCTGGCGTAACAATCGGAAAAGATATTCTTGGATCAAATGCAAACACATTATTCTTTGCATTTATTGGCGGATATTTGGCACTTCTTATATGGTTTAAAGATTTATCCTATACTTTTTTAGAAATTATTAATTCTAAAATATTTACAGCACAAATCATCACTATTTTTATTGCTGGAATTGGGATTGCAATTATTATTCCTATTGCATCTTTTATTAATGCATATTTTTTAGTACACCGCAATTCGTCTAAAAAGTTCTATTAATCTATATTTAGTTTGTTGGAATAAAAGATCAAGGAATATACAGTATTTTAGTATATTCCTCGATTTATTTATGCATGTTTCCAAAGCATCTGCACATTATTATTTAACCTCAATGAGGAAAAAAACCTCCCTACTAAAGTGAGAAAGAGTTTATTGTCCCCAATTGTATGATGTTTAGTAAACTTTAATTATATCAATGCTTCATCCACATCGTTCTTATTAACTTTTTTAAATTCGCATACAAAATGACGACAAGGTTTATTTGGATCATTTGGCATCACGTACAAATAGTTGTCAGTTAGAAAAATTTCCAAATATCACTAGACTATGTCAATCATTTAAGTCCATTTCAAAGCAAAATTCGGTGTATAACAATCCATTTTTTCTATTAGTTCTTTCGGATCTGAAGATACAATAATCATGTCCCGATAACTTTTATTCATAAAACCCTGTTCAATCGTATGATTTAACATACGCATGAGCGGATCAAAAAAATTATTAACATTTAGTAATCCACATGGTTTTTCATGATAACCAAGTTGGGACCAAGTAAATACTTCAAACCATTCTTCTAATGTTCCTGACCCTCCAGGTAAAGCGACAAATCCATCCGCTAATTCCGCCATTTTTGATTTACGCTCATGCATTGTATCGACTACATGTAATGCTGTTAACTGATCATGAGCAATTTCTACTGCTTTAAGTTTTTGAGGGATCATCCCTACTACATTGCCTCCACTGTTTAAAGAAGCATCAGCTAATGCACCCATACACCCAACTTGTGCCCCACCATAAATGAGCGTTTTATTTTTATTCGCTAATTCTTTTCCGAAATTCTCTGCTTGTTCCATATAAACACGTTTTAACCCTGTACTTGAACCACAAAATACAGCAAGACTTTCAACAGTCATTTTTATCCTCACCCTTACTTTTTTCTCGTTTTAACAATATCTATTCGATAAATTATATTTATGTTCTAAAAATACTTCTTCCAATTCGATATCCTATTTATTGACAATGACAGCGATATTACAAAGAACATCCCCGAGTTCATCTATTAAGTCACGTTTATTTTCAATAAATGCACCAGCTTGTTCATCTGGACGACCTCTACCAATTTCAAGCGCCCTTATTGCTCTAGCAACTTCTCCTGTCTCCTCTGATAAAAAGCCAACACGCACAAAAATATCTAAGTCTGTCCAACCTCTAGATTGATAATATTCAGCAATCCATTTCTAAAATTCCTTTGCCTCCATTTGTTTCCCCTCCGAACGAATATTGTAATCTATGTGTAAGCAAAATTCCGCTACAATCATTCACAACTAACAATAGATAGTAATACAATACTGAATAATCCTAACGGTCCCATTTCATTGTAACACTTCTCTTTCTTATACATAAGCCGGATTATATCATTATGGCACGAGTAATGAGCAATCTGTAACTATATAGATGCGGAATTTTAGTTCGTCGTATCCTCATTTCTATAGAGCACATCTTTGAGAGGCTCATGATCATAATATCGATTAATTTTTAGCTCATTATTTGATTCTATAATAGACATTTGTCCCTTCACTTCAAATTTATCTATTATATCTTTATTATGATTTGTGAGAATCAATGTGAAAGTAAAATCAAAATTCGTTGTTCTTTCATTTTGATGATCGGTCCTTTTTGTAAATGAAATATTTTCTACAGAAATTTTGCTGTTTTGTTTATTTGATACCTCTTGTGGCAACAGAAAAAATCTTATGCTTGCTAAATTTGTAAATTCATCTTCCGTGAAATAACTTGAAAACTTATTTTGGAATTCTATTAAATCCTCGGGACTTGAATCATTAATATCAACACTAGGTTCATCAACATTGTAAAGTTCTTTTATAAATTTTTCTCCTAAATTAATTTCCTGATTCTCCTTTTCTTTCCCACAAGAACTCATGAACAATAAGGAAATAATAATATAAAACAATAATAAAAAAAGCTTTCGCATACAAACACCCTTTTCTCGCTAAATTGATTCTTAACTTATTATAATACAATATCAATGTAATATATTCGATGTGGTTTTCACATTATTTTTTAAGGTTACATATGAAAAGCACTGTGGAATTTTCGTGTTAGGCGTTAAATATGTACCAAATAATTTTGTAAACGACATGGGTAAACGATCAAATGAAAGATGATTAAAAAATACTATATTCAATAGTGAAGTGGTTCATCTTTCATCTGTGAAATACAATCACAACCATTATCTCTTTCTTTTCAGATTATTCATAATAAAAATCACGAAAAAATATATAATTTGTATTTACATTAAAATAATCAAAACTTCCTATTTCCATTTTGTGGGGTGGTGATTAGCTTTATGGTTGCGTTCATACGGGTTTGAGGTTGGATTCTTGCAACTTCGACCCGTATTCTTGCAACTTCGGCCCACATTCTTGCAACTTTGACTCGCATTCTTGCAACTTCGACCCATATTCTTGCAACTTTGACTCGCATTCTTGCAACTTCGACTCGTATTCTTGCAACTACCTAGTTTCCATATTTGTATTTTAAATTCGCATGACGATCAACAATCATTAGGCAACTCTAACCCATAAATTGAGAGACACTTAATTTTGGTGGAATACCTACAAGCATTTACTTCATGAATTTCTACATTTTTTCTATCATAAAGACTTCTGATAATTTCTCCTATGTTCTTTTTGTATTTTCCATAAATAATTTGTCGTCTGTATTTTGGATCAATTACAATACGATACTTACATCTCCACAATGTCTTTTCTTATCCTACACTAGGATTGTCTCCTTCTGTTAAAAATATGGTGGTCGGGAAACTATCTTCATCTTACAAGAGAAAGAGGTATTTTTAATACCACGCTAAAAGCTATTTAGAACCCCCGGCAGAACTAGGGGTTTTCAAATGCACAAAAGCCTATTTGGTAGATAACCCCAAATAGACTTTTTTCACAGGTTCATTATTTTTTTATTGAAAAATAGTTTAATAACCTAATTCTTCTTTTGCAATGTCAACAATATATTTTAACTTTTCCCATTGCTCTTCCTCTGTCAATTTGTTTCCATGATGAGTCGAGGCAAATCCACATTGAGGACTAAGGCAGATTTGTTCTCGTGGAATAAATTGTGCCGCTTCTTCGATACGCGCTTTTATTAATGCTTTATCTTCTAACTCTCCCGTTTTAGAAGTAAATAAACCAAGCACCACTTGCGGACCTCCGTTCGGAATATAATCAAGTGGTTTAAAATCACCTGAGCGATCATCGTCATACTCCAAGAAAAATCCATCTACTTTTTCTTTGGCAAATAACGTAGGTGCAATTAATCCATAGCTACCTTCAAATGCCCAATTCGATCTATAGTTACCACGGCAAAGATGTGTTGTAACATATAAATCTTCTGGTTTACCTTCCAGTACTTCATTCACAACCTTTAATGCAAGTTCAATCAAATACTCTCTTGGATATTTTCCATCATTAAATGGAATGTCTGGTGACGACAGACCGGCAATATAAACATCATCAAACTGAAGGTAACGAACACCCGCATCATAAAATGCTTGTATTGCATCACGATATGTTTGAATAACATCCTCTGCATACTCTTCAATATCCGGATAAATTGTTTCATTACGAATCCCTTGGTTAAATAACTGATTTGGGCTTGGAATGGTTTGCTTAGCAACAGCACGTCCATCCACTATTTTGTTGAATAATTTAAAGTCTTTAATATGTGGATGATCGTGGTTAAATGAGATTTTTCCAATATTACGTACATCATATCTTTCCGTTTCTTCATTTTCATTAAAGATATATCCAGTCTCTGGCACATATCCTTCTACACCGTTTAGATGCTCTAAAAAGTCTGTATGCCAAAATCTACGTCTAAACTCTCCGTCTGTAACTGCTGAAAGTCCAACTTCTATCTGCTTATCGACTATGCGTTTAATCTCTTCTGTTTCAATATCATATAATTGATCTGCTGAAATGCTTCCATCTTGAAAGTCCTTTCTAGCTTGATGAATCGTATCTGTTCGTAGCAAACTTCCTACATGATCTGCCTTGAACGGTGCTCTTGTTAAAGTAATTGACATTTCCTATTCTCCTTTTGTTTGTTTTCGTTATTTGTTCTTCAAGGTTTTTAACATCAAAAAACCCCTTCTCGAATCAAGAAGAGGATACATTTCTGTAGTTTTTCACTCTTCTTATCTTCAAGCATTCTTGCTCTGGAATTGGCACAGTACAAAACAGTCTGTTGCCGAGGCTTCAAAGGGCCAGTCCCTCCACCTCTCTTGATAAGAAAACTATATTATTTAAAATGTTAATATTTAGAATACATTATTTATTTGAAGAAGTCAATTAATTACTTGTTTTTTGTAATTTAGACATATACTTATATATTTTATAAACGCTCTACTTCCTCGTCATTTCTGAAAAGAAATACAAGACCCATAACAAGTATAAAAATATTTACAAGTAATAATCATTTCTATAAAATATTTTTCAATAACGACTCACTTGATTTTGGTAAATTTAACTTCAGACGTTGATTAGCTAAATTAGTTAAAACTCTTTACACAGTTACTAGAACACATTCATCCACCACTTCGCAACGCAATTTTTTCTTCCATAAATGTAAGTAATTGATAATATGCGTTAATATACCAAAACATCCCTTAGTTTTATCGAACTTTGATTTATTTATAGATAGTCTATCTATCTGAACAAAGTAGAATTCATTTTTCATTCTACAAAGTTTAGGCTTCCTTATCCTGTACCTTTCAAATCATTTGCTACCCTATAAACCACAGTACCAAAAGTAATTTTAACAGGGTATAAGGATAGAATTATTGCCATAATCTCGCTAAATGTTTTTATCCCACCAGTTAGGTATAATACATCATTTATTAAGTAACTAGATAATTGAATAAGACTAAATACAATAGCCACTGACACAACCAATGCAAACAGCATTAAAATTACTTGAAATATGGACATTTTTCTTATCCTCTTTAACTCTTTAATACTTCCATCATTCACTAAAAAGAATATGTAAGCAATTGGAAGTAATAATAAGTACCAATTAGAATAACCAAACACTATCCATGAAATTCCCATTCCCAAAAGTATAATCCAACCTAGCGCATTAAAAGTTTTTTTACACATATAAACACTCCTAATTATACCGCGAAACGATCTCTTTATTGAATCATCATCCACTCTTAAGTACATGTTATCATAAGGTTTTAAACATTTAAATAACAAAATTCATCTATGCGCAATGAGAGTAATAGCGTAAGTCCGTAATCAAACAACGTATATAAAACTTAGCGCCTCCTGTTTAGATAAACATATCAATCGAAGGTAAAAAATCCCCTATTAATAAAGGTGATTGGAGTAATGAAGGAGCATAGTCGTTATTTATCCCCGACAAGAACTATGTAATAAAATTAGAAAACATGACGAATGATAGAGTATCAAACTTTTGACTGCTGATGAAGAATTGGCTAAATGTGGAGTATACCAGATGGAAAATGGACAATAGATGATGTAGCTGAATGGTGACATCATAATAAATATACCTGGCATGTGCTTAATAACTTGGAAACAATACAATTGGTACCTAGTAAAATTAATAGTGATTTTAAACAATTGTATTATAACAAATATTATTTATGTAAAATGAACCTTAATAAATGAAGATAAATTTATTAAGGTGTTCAGCTAGAATGACTGTAAGCCAAAACTACAAAAAAGTACCTTTTCAGGTCGCATGTCAAATAACCGTAAAAATATTGATTTTTTAATCAGATTTACGGTTATTTGACTTTATTTGCCACAATCTTCTTGAATTAAACTACCTACAGCAAAGGTGCTAGTCACTTAATATATGTCTGCTTTAAAAACATTACTATTTTCAAGATTTATTTTTGCTGCTGATTATTCATAGACCAAATTGAAATTGATTGTTTTTCAGTATGATTAATAAAGCGGTGTGGT
This sequence comes from Pseudogracilibacillus sp. SO10305, assembly GCF_037072005.1. Taxonomy (NCBI): domain Bacteria; kingdom Bacillati; phylum Bacillota; class Bacilli; order Caryophanales; family Bacillaceae; genus Pseudogracilibacillus; species Pseudogracilibacillus sp. SO10305. The sequence continues at coordinate 62,230 of NZ_JAXHDE010000007.1, forward strand.
ATTTGACTATTAAAACAAATAGAATCTCCTTCATGCAAGATATGCTCTTCCTGGTCTAAAATAACAGTCATGGCACCCTTCAGCACTACACCGCATTCCTCACCAGTATGGCTCACTAGTTTTTTGTCAGATTGCCCTGCCTCAAGAATAATCTGAATCATTTCCAGTTCGCCATTGTGTATTGGAGTTAAAAATTCATACTTTGAATTTGATTTTGGAAAGGATACTACTTTTCTATCTTCTTTACGCAGTACAGATGGTGTATTCGTTGACTCTCCCAGCAATTCTGTAATAGAAACATTAAGACCATTACATATTTTATACAGCAATGTAATAGAAGGGTCTACATTATTTCTTTCCACCTTACTGATGATACTAGTGCTGACACCAGCCTTTTCAGCAAGCACTTTTAACGAATACTCCCTTTCCATTCGCAATCGTCTAATTTTACCCCCATCAAACATGTCATCACCATCTTTATCATAATTAGAATTTATTTTACATAAATGTGCTGAACCATAATCCTAAGGTTGTACCGATATAGTTGCCGATAATATAACCTAATGTTCCAACGACTAAAATTGGTCCAATTAAATTTTTCCATCCTTTGGCTATTGCCATTGCTGCCGCGGTTGTCGGGCCACCTATATTTGCATTACTTACAAGTAGTATTTCCTCTAAATTGTATTTAAAGAGTTTTCCACCAACAAGAGATACTAACATATTTACAAAAACAATAATGGCGACAAACACCAATAACAGTGGTGCATTCTCCACAATTAACGGAATGGACGCGGGTATACCGATGACTACAAAGAATAAGTAGATTAGAAATGTACCAAGCTCCTGGCTACCGTTAATCGATGCGAAGTATTTTGGAAATAACGCTAATGCTGTAAAGGTAATAGTAGTAAGAACTAAATAGTTATCGCCAAACAGGGCATTTACAAGATTTAAAGCAAATGAAACATCCTCACCGCTCGGGATAAGCTCTCCCAAAAATCCAGCAATTTTAAAAGAAACAATTACGAGCAGGAATGCCGTCCCTACAGACAAGGCAATATCCTTAAGGGAAATTTCATTACGCCTCCAAAAACTTTCCGCTAAAGTAGAGTTTCCTTCGCCATTTGTATTCTGCTGCTCAACTTCCAATACATGTGGATGAGTAAAGCGCTTTCTAAAAAATGTCAAACTTGGGATTAGCATTAAAATAACGAAATATAATGCCATCATTAGGTTATCGGCTACTACAGTTGCAGAGACCATTTCACCAGGTGCTTCAAATTTCGCAGCCATTGCGGCAAAATTAACCCCACCACCGACATAAGAGGCACTCATCATTGCACCGATTTTATCAAGAAAAGGAATTTTGTCCTTTAATAAAAAGAAACTAATCATCGTACCTGCGACAGTACCAATCGAACTAATCAAAAAAATAAATAGCATCCTGCCACTTTCTTTGAAAATCTTTTTAAAATTCACATGAAATAACAATAATGGAATTGCAAGTGGAATAATAAATTCCCAAATAGCATCATACACAGGCGACTCGACGGGGATGACGCCTGTGTTTGATAAAATGATTGCGCCAACTAATGCAAGGATAGCGCCTGATACTTTGGCTGCCCATTGAAACCTTTGTTCTAAATAAATACTAGCTGCTGCCCATACTACGATAATTCCCCATAGAGTTATATAATCATCTGGTTTTATTAAACTATTATCCATCTAAATCACCCTTTATCCATATTTTTAATAAAACGTTTTGCATTGTCTTCTGTAATCATTTGTATCGCCTTTTGGTCCCAGTTCAGTCTTTTTAGCCTACTTATTAGCTCTTGCACATCATCAGCACTTGTGAGCATATCTGTCCTTTCGGAAAAACTAGTTCCAAGATCATGCGGCTCCAAATAATTCATAAAGTCAAATCCAAGTGCTACATATTCCATACCGATTAGATTAGCAATATATTCTATGTGATCGATATAATCATCAATGCTAGCTTTTCCTTTGTTTAGGAATCCCGCATATGCATTGATGCCGATTAGACCATTTCTTTTAGCAATTGCTTTCAGTTGCTGGTCAGTAAGATTGCGTTCATGATTACATAAAGCTTTCGCATTACTGTGAGATGCGAAAATCGGATACTCTTTTAAATGATAAATATCCCAAAAAGTCCTTTCATCTAAATGTGAGACATCTACGAGCCAACGAAGTTCCATCATCTTTTGCACCACTAGCGTTCCTATATCTGTCAGTCCTTTTGCAACTTGTTTGTCAGCATTATATGCAGTACTTCCACTTGCCAAGTCATTAATCTCATTCCATGCTAGAATACCAGTACGAAATCCAATATGATGGAGCTTATCAAAATAACTGGATATCGTATTCTTCGTTAACGGGGACACTGCCTCCTTTAAGAAACTCATCCCTTCTATACCTAAAAAGATATTAATTTTGTCACTGTTTTGTTTCATATCAAGTGAAGAGGTACATAAATGAACATGTGCGGATTCATTAAAATCCGCTAAAGCATAAGATACTAAATCATTGAAACGTTCTAATTTATTATCTTTATACTTAGGCTCAACCCAAATAACACAAATTAGTGTATCGATATGATTGCGCTTTAAAATAGGATAATGCCTGGAATCAAATACGCTTTTTTCCCCCGTCTCTCTTCTAATAGCTATATCTGTTAATATATCTGTATGCAAATCAAAAAAAAAACACTCAATTCATTCCCCCTAAAGAAAGCCCTTACATTTTCATATAGTATAAATTATTTCACAAAAGAAAACAAGCCGATTTTGAAATAAAATTATAAATATCGGTAAAAATGTTCACCGTGGCTGTAGTCTATATGATTTTATCGAGTTTTGTTTCATAAATAGTCTGTCTATCCGAATCCGTTTATATCAATAATTTCAATTTAATAAAACGAATGAATTTGTATGTATATGAACTCGTATAGATTTTAATTCTATCATTTTACCCCCTTTGCACAATCGTCTGAAGCATCGGAATGGGGCAGCCATAACTTTACTAGATTAAATTTTCCAATTCCTACATAAATAATTACTTCAAAAACACTATATTCACTACATAGTTCTTTAATTGAAAGATCCATACGATTTATATTAACAAGACTCTTCCTAAAATCATCATTGAAATGTTTCTATTAAAATTGCTTTAAAAACGTAACTAAATTGTTCATCCACCTTTATTGGTTTCCATCTATTTCCAAGATCTATACATTATTTTTACGACTGCTTTATATAAATTTAACAGTCGATTGATATAGTTAATGCCAAGGAATAATGCAAAAAAACAACAAAAACAACATGAGGTAAAAGAAAAATGGTAAAGACAAGTATAAGGAAAAAAATCGCTCCAATTTTTCTAGGTGCAAGTATCATTGGTTTAGAGGGATGTGGTACAGAGATGAAATCAAACGAACCAGCCATCAAGGATACGAGTACGCTTTCGATAGAAGAAATGGAAGAAAAAGACATTACTCTTCCATATAAAACATCTTATCGGAATCATGCGCCAGACTGGGCAAAAGATGATGGTGGAGACTGGATAGTTGGTATCATGGTACTATTGCTTTTATAACGTTTGATTTGCCAAATTAAGCAAGACAAAGTATCTTTTCCTGCATGTTCCATGAAACATTCAATTGGCGTTTGATATTTTAATGATTTTCTTGGAATGTTGTTTCTTCTAGAAGAAACGCTCAAAATATATGCTTGTGTAACTGAATTAAAATCCTTTTCCTTTGGTAATCGACTTTTTTGAAGTAGACTATTTAGACCAATGGACTCAACTTTTTTTGATTTACATCTTTTTGCATCATTTTAAGGGTTGGTATAAGTTAGATATCCCTGTGTAAATCAGGGAAAATATAATTTAACGAAGAGTTCTTTATGCTAGCTCTTCAAATTATAGGATCTACACAATGCTATTCAAACATCATTAATATAAAAATAAAAATTAGAAGGGAAATACAGGATCCATAAACCAAAAACATTACTTTATGAAAAGGCTTTGCGTTAATAATAAATTTGTCTATGTAATATTTCAATGGTCGGTCTGGTTCTTTCTTTGGGTCACGGGGCGATACATCATCAATTTTAGCTCCTACACTTTCCATTATACCGACCATTATAGAAAACATAATCACTTCTATGTTATTTGCTACAAAAGAGTCTTGCAATATAGCGTAACGAATTAAGGAAATAATTATGTACGTCGCTATTGCAGATTTTATTGGACTGATTAAATAGCGATACTTTTTCTTGTTCATATTAATAGTTAACAATGATTTTAGCCAAGAGTTTACTATTAAGAAGACAACGATACTAATAGCTGTCAAAATAACAGTCGGATCCTTAGACAAAATCGAGTCACCATAAATAAAGAATCTAAATAAAGAAAAGAATAAATAAAAGAAAAGAAATATTTTCAATGCTGATTTATTAAAACCTTTCTCCTTTTTTTCTTCACTTGTTGAATGTGTCATTTTGATTTTCACCCCTTATGCATCATTAAACTTTAGAATGTTTAAATTAATCAAATTCTAACCCCAGTTGATAGTCTGCCACCTTTTCTATTATGTTCATTGTATTTATATAAAAATAACGATTTATTCATTGAGTTCAAATAAATAATCTTCCGTTTCTTTGACCCAATCATCGTATTCATCTTCCACTTGATTGAATATAACCTCTTCGATTTCATTATATTCTTGATGACTAGAATTTTCTCCCCTGACTGTTCGCTTTTCTTCTTTTTCATAAACCGTAATTCTACTACCGTCACCATCCATTACATCATAATCTGTCACATCTTTCGGTATAGAGAAGAATCGATTTTTCTCGATAACTTGTTTTATTTCTTCCACTTGTTTTGATGAAATTTTCTTTTCAATTGTTGGGGGGTTGTCTCCTACTTCCATTTCGATTCTGCCATTCGTACTAACCATTTCTTTAGTAAACACTTGAACATTTCCATCATTTGATATTGTAATTATTTTTGGAAAATGATCTAAATATGTACCTGATGAGGCCGAATATAATTCTAATTTTACAAAAGGTCCTTCTTCAACAAATTCAATTTCATTAGATTCAATTTCATTAAATTCATTTTCATTTGTACAACCTATAAGTAACATGATAAACATCAGTCCGATTATCTTTGGCCCGAGAAGAACTTTGTTTATAATCCTATCCATAAATAAACGACCTCCCTTTACTATTCAACCAGCTGTCAAAAACCATCCTTTATCAACAATACTATTTTTGTCATTATAACATAGTTCACATTCGTCAAAATAAAAATAACTTTTCAAAGCACAAAACCCTTTCCCACCAAGATGAGAAAAGGTTTTGAAACGAATAATATAAAATTAACGTTTTGAGTTTTAGAAAGCTCCTCCTTATGGATAATCAATCCATCTGAATCCCATTAAATCAATATTTCTATTCTTTACGAGTGGATAGAAGTAGGTCCAGATGGATACAGGTGTATTTGATTTACATCTTTTTGCATCATTTATAGATAACACTTTGTTAGATACTTATCTTCTTATTCAACAATCGCGTCAACTAATAGATCCTCGTCATACTTATATACTCCGATATTTGGAAACATCATTTAAATAAAAATTGTTATTAACAATAGAATGCGAAAAGCAATATTAACACTTTTGCATTAAACATTAAAATAATTTTCTACACATGTTTAATACGTTTTCAAGATCTTCGCTATGTAATTCTCCCAAATAACGTTTCAATTCTGTACCGTGAATGGAAGTGATTTTGGAAGTACGTACAACTGACGGTTTTAATAATCCTGCTTCTTCCCAATACTCCAAGACAATGTCAAATTGATTTCTTGGTTTCTAACTAGTAACTGGTGCAACAATAACATCTATATCCAAAGCTAATTCATTTCCGACAATAACAACAGGGCGCTGTTTAGTTTACCGTGTACCTTTAAATAAGACATCTGCCAACCAAACTTCACCCTGTTCAAATTTACTGCTCATTGTATATATCATCCTCTTCGTTATCCCACCAAGTATAGTTTTCACCCAGTAAAACAACGTCCTTAGCCATATATTTTTCTTTAATTTTCTTAAGTACCTTTTGACGCTCTTGCTCACTTAACATATCAATTTCTTTTAAGATTTTATCAGGAATAGACATATGAGTCACCTCCGATTACTATATATATTTATTATACCTTATTTTTACGATAACATAAATGTTCAATTTTTTTGAAAATATATATAGTCACTTTTATTTTCTTTAAAAGCTTAAATTCTCTCTATAACCGCTTCTATTTATTCGCATCTTTCCCTTCTTCACACCAAAAAAAACCTCTCCCACATAGGTGGAAAAGAGTTTTAAACGCAATAATATAAGATCAACGTTTTGAGTTTTATCAATCTTTGATTTGTGGATAACATGTCCAGTTGAATCCCATTCTATCAAAATCTTCATTTACTGAAAATGTATTGACAAGGATATAAACGGACTCATCTTCATTTGATTTACATCTTTTTGCATCATTTAATAAGCCTATGTCACAAAAAAGGGCTCCAGTTTATATCCTTTATGTCCGTTTCATTTGGTTTTCTAACATATTCAATACACCCTTTTTCAGAAGCACCAAATTCTAGAAAGTTTCTTTGTGCTTGTTTCAAAGATGGAATATTTGCTCCACCATCATAGTCTGGATCGTCATATTGAACATTGTCGTCTTCCCAGTAACATATTTCACAAATGTCAAAGCTCCCTGGTGGGTTTTCGTCTAATGTTTGGTAGCCACAACATGGACAAGTGTACTTCATATCATTATCACCCTATTCTTTTCCTAATCTATCCAAGCAACTGTTAATGAGAGTACATCCTTCTCACCTACACACATTTATTTGTAAATTATACAACTTTTTATTCCCTATGAACACAAAAACCCTCTCCCACCAAAGTGAGAAAGGGTTTGAATACATGATATAAAATCACTGTAAATATTAACGTTTTAAGTTTTACTGGCTATCAATTTATGGATAGCCTATCCATACGAATCCCTTTATATCAATGTCGTCATTTATAGAAAACGGATAGATAAGGATGTATTTGGACCCATATTCTTTTGACTTCCATCTTTCTGCATCATTATATAAACATTTTGTTAGATATCTTTCGACTGCACTATCTACTCGTCACTTCCAAACAAAAATCCAAGTCCAATTAAGAACGTTAGGAAATTCACAACAATTAATAGTTTACTCGAAATATTTTTCAGCAAGATCTCATTCCTCCTTTATTCTTTACTTTCAAAGTCTAAATTCACAGGTTGATCTGCTAAATGGGTTGGGCCTCTTTGTTCGGTCACTGGAACACTCTCGTCTACAACTTCAAAACAAAGTTCATCTATCCAAACTTGTCCCGACCCATTTAGCAACATTCCAAAGGCGATAGCTTCACTTTTTAATGGCACATCTAATACGACACTATAGTGGTTCCACTCATTTGTCCCCTCTATTGGTCGATTCATCATATTATCAAATGCCAGTACTTCTCCTGAAGAATGATCAACTCGCATCCATAGGCCAGCAGTCTCTTTCACATCTACTGTTTTAACAAAACCTGAAAATCTAACTCTTTCCCCTCTATAATGAGCAGCCTTTATATGTTGCATCAATGTAGCAAAACCATTTGCATTACTATTGTTTGATTTCAAATATGCTGACCGTTGTCCACTATGTACAGTGTGATGATCTAAACCTGCCTCATAATTAGACGGGGAGTCACCCGTCATAATCCAACCATTTGGAACTCCTTTTTTCATAACGATTTCATTCCTTTCCCTGTAAATGTCTCTCAACAATCGCCTATATTGGGCTGGTGTCATAAGATATATCTTTTTAAATGCTCTTGTAAAAGCTTCGTGGGATTGGAAGTGGTATAAGATAGCAAGATCAATGATACGAATATCTGTCCTAATTAATGTCTTTGCACTTTCAGTCATACGTCGTTCTCTAACGTATGCCGAAACTGATCTACCTGTAACTTTTCTAAATATGCGCTGAAAATGAAAACGTGAATAACCTACTTGTTTAGATAAAGCAAGTACGTCAATTTCTGCTGTTAAATGATTTTCAATATGTTCAAGTGCTTTTTGAATCGCTCTTTCGTAATCTTTATACACATTATTTCACTTCCTTTCCACTAACAACTTTAGTATATCTATCTCTTGGATATCATATTTGATTTTTTGTGCTATGTTAAAAAAGAGTATAAATCGTGTATGATTTATACTCTCATTTCATTTATACTATTTTATCGCCTTTAAGTAGAGATCCAGTGAGTCTTTTACTTCAGTTGCTACTAAAGAAATAAAATCCTTGTAATCTTGTGTTGTATGTGCTTCATCTAATGCTTCATAATAAGCTAATCGGTTTTCTACTTTAATAATAACTGGCGGATATCCGTCCTTCATTAATTCTAGATTAAGTAAGAGCCTTGCTGTTCTTCCGTTCCCATCGATAAATGGATGAATTCCTACAAAAATAGCATGTAACATTGCACCACGTTCAATTGCATTTAAATGACTGCTTTCATTTTTGTACCAATTTATCATAGCTTCCATTTTTTCCGGAATCAAAACAGCTGCTGGTGGTACGTGTTTTGCACCTGAAATAAATACTTGCTCTTCTCTGTATACACCAGCATTAGAATCATCTATTCCTTTTAAGACAAGTCTGTGGATATTCTTTATTTGCCATTCTGTAAGAGGATCTTCATCTTTAACTATTTCTTCTACATATAAAATCGCTTCTTGATGATTAATCACTTCTAAATGCTCACGTAATGTTTTCCCACCAACTGTTATACCTTCTAATACAACCTTGGTTTCATTCAGCGTTAATGTATTTCCTTCTATTGCGTTTGAGTGATATGTCCATTCTAAAAACAACTTTTCTTGAAGCGTTCGTAAAGTGTGCTTTGGTAGTGGACGTACTGCATCTAACTGTTCTTTCTTTTTTAAAATATCATTTAACAAGTGTATCACCTCTTTTTAATTCGACTATCCATGGCGTTATATTTATCTTATTATTGTACCATTTATTATAATATAGACCTATTATAAAATTTTCCATACAAAAACCCTCTCCCACCAAAGTGAGAAAGGGTTTGAAACGAATAATATAAAATTAACGTTTTGAGTTTTATCGGCTATCGAATTATGGGTAGCCTATTCATACGAATCCAGTTATATCAATATTTTCATTTATAGAAAATTGATTGATAAAGATGTACTTGGACCCATATTCTTTTGATTTCCATCTTTCTGCATCATTAGAAATCTAGTTGTTAATTAGATACTTAACTATTTATTAAACAAACGTGCCTTATCCTTGAATATCACTATGCCACAATCGCGCCCGATTGCTGAACAGATTAATAATAGATTTTAGCTTTTTATTTGTTGAAAAAAGCTAATCAAATTGTTGTCGGGATCAATTACTGCAAAGTCTCGTTCATCCCACCACTGATCTTTTAATGATGTATTGGGGTGCAAAATGCCCAAAGGCTTAATATGTTGATATAATTCATCAATTCCCTCTACTTCAATGCGGCAACTAGCAGTACCAGCAATAAACGACTCCGCACCTGTACAAACCGGTGAATCATTACTACGAGAGCGCCAGCCTTCATCACTTGCCTCCCATAGATGAATCCGAACCTCATTACACATTAGAACTGCGAATCCATCTTCATGGTGAACCAAAGTGAAACCTAGTTTATCGCAATAAAAACCTATACTCTTTTTAATATCCCCGACTGGCAATGCCGGGATAGACTGTAACATTCTCACGCATAAAATCCCCTTTCATTTTCTAATGTAAATCTATTACCTTATTATTAATTCAATTCGCTCATAATTAATCCTTTTTCTTATTACGCAAAATGGCCCGATTTAAGCACACCCTTTATTCCGTTAATGCGCCATGACAGCCATGATAATTACTAATACTAGGAGAAGTTAATAAATACGTAACCAACATGATTAACAATTATTAGAGGTCATCGTTCAAAATGGTATGCGTTTTGACACATCCACTATATATCCGTGTCGTTCTGTCCACTCCTGAATCCCATTCCAGAAATTCTCTAGCGATTCCAGAAGTTTCTCAGAGTCGGAAAGTTGACCAGACATTACGAACTGGCACAGATGGTCATAACCTGAAGGAAGATCTGATTGCTTAACTGCTTCAGTTAAGACCGAAGCGCTCGTCGTATAACAGATGCGATGATGCAGACCAATCAACATGGCACCTGCCATTGCTACCTGTACAGTCAAGGATGGTAGAAATGTTGTCGGTCCTTGCACACGAATATTACGCCATTTGCCTGCATATTCAAACAGCTCTTCTACGATAAGGGCACAAATCGCATCGTGGAACGTTTGGGCTTCTACCGATTTAGCAGTTTGATACACTTTCTCTAAGTATCCACCTGAATCATAAATCGGCAAAATAGAGAAAAATTGACCATGTGTAAGCGGCCAATCTGATTCCACCTGAGATGCATAATCTAGTAGAATCTCTTCGCTATCAAAATTCACTTCCACCTTCCACTCACCGGTTGTCCATTCATGGCTGAACTCTGCTTCCTCTGTTGACATGACACACATCATCTCAATATCCGAATAGGGCCCATCAGTCTGACGACCAAGAGAGCCATAAACACCAATAGCCTTAACATCATCCCCATATTTATCCAATATTCGTTCCTTAATTTCATGAACAATCTTCATTCTTTCTTCTCTAGTCATTATTATTGGTCCATTCACTATTCTCATTCCCTTTTCAGATAATTTTAGATTTGCTTTTCTAAATAAGAATATTTGGAGAGCACCGTTCTTATTCAGCTATTAATAACTCGTCTTCCTAAGCATCCTTCAATCCTTTTAATAACAATTATAGCATCTAATCTTCAACAAACTGGCCCGTTTGCTGAACAATAAATTTCCTTTGTAACTTTACTTAATCTCAGTGTATCATATTTCCGTGCTTTTAATTAAGCCTCTTTTATTATAATCAATGGGAAATTTAGAACACGAAAAAGGCACTAGCATCTCTACTAGCACCTCTGATAATTCATATACAAATTTTAATATTTACACCACATTTGCATCAAATCGTCCACAAACATTGATATAACAAGGCCGTATTAACGTTTTGAGTTTTAGCAAGTTGGACTTTATGTATAGTCAGTCCAGTTGAATCCCGCTCTATCAATATTTTCATTTATAGAAAATGGATTGATAAGGATATACTTGGACTCATATTCTTTTGATTTCCATCTTTGTGCATCCATTTATTCTGTCTCAAATGGCTTTTCGTTATATTTTGATACGTCGTATTGTTTAATAACCTTGTACTTATTAGCCCTTTCTTCATCAGACACCCTATAGCTACTGGACTCATTCAAAGCATCACCTAACATTCTAAATAAATAGACAGGTTCAGGGGATTCATCTACAGCAGCCAAAACAAGTGCTTTTCTTAAGTAACCTGGATGATTAGCAAGAATTTCATGTTTAAAATAGATATGATTTATTTCTGCAAACAACTTCATAAATATCGATACTGTACGTGTATTACCTTCCCTAAATGGATGTATACGCCAAAGATCAATCATCAATCTTGCAAAATCCTCTTCTAAATTAGGATTATCATTATTCCATTGAATCTGATTTGCCCAATTAAATACTTTTTGTAAATCATCAATTATTTGTTTTTTCTCCGAATAGTTGATTGATAATCCATTAAGAACTTGCTCAGATTTATAAATATTTACAGTGCGATATTCTCCAGCCCAAGTGTATATTTCTTCAAATAGATGCCGGTGAATTATTAGCAAACTCTTATGATATTGAAAGTTTAATTGTTGCACAATGGATTGTACATCTAATACATTTGCAATAAAAAACTGTGCTTCTACATCAATTAATTTTTCTGCATTTCGAATGTTCATCTTGTTTATTAATACATCTGTTCCTTCATATACATAAGGATCCATTGATTACGCTTCTTCTTTCGCATACTTTTTTATAATAGCTTCTTTTAATTCTTTTGAAGTAATGAGGCCTTCTTCATACTTTTTTAATAATACTTGTGTAAATACGCTTGGTTTTCCACCATCAATTGCGGCCATACCAACAGCAAATTCTATTTCACTTTTACGTTTTGAACGTGATGTTACCTGCATATTAAACACCTCTTTTTTTTAATTCTATATATCCATTATATCATATGTATTTTAGCTTTGAATATACATAAACACAAAAACCCCTTCCCACATAAGTAGAAAAGGGTTTGATATACGATAATGTAAGATTAACGTTTTGAGTTTTATCAGGCTTTGCTTTATAGATAGCCTATCTACCTGAATCCCGCTCCATCTATATTTTCATTCATACGAAATAGATAGGTGAGGACTTCAATGGACTCAGACCTTTTTGCTTTACATCCTTTTCTATCATTTGATTACCTGATCAAGTTCTTCAGGTGTCTATCACCATTCAATAATTTCTTTAATCCTTTTGTAATACTTCCGAACTTCTATTATTTTATGCTCTTTTACTTTATGTCCTAATAAGTCTAATGCCTCCCTCACTTCATCATTCAAGTCGATCTCTGAAATACGATTAAGCAAATAGTATAGTACCTCTGGTAATACAAATTCACTCTCTTCATTATCAATATCCATGATCCGATTCACCTGTGTAACAAGCCATGCCATAACACAATCAACTTCAGTAAAGTATAAGACACCGTCTGTTAAAGCAAATGGACTATCAGCTTCTTCAACAATCCTTTCAAACTCTTCTTCGGTATATACTTCTTCTGATTCAAACTCAATTACTTCAAGCGAATCATCTTCATATAACCCATCAATAAAATCTGTGAAATTTGTAGCTAACACATGATCTATTTCCAATTCTAAATCTATATAAGATACAGATGGGCATACATGGTTCTTTCTATAATCCAAAAATACCCATGTGTGCCCATCACCACTTAATAAAATAATATCCTCGGGAAGCTCCCATTCTTCACGCATCTCAATTGTTGTTAAAATACCTTTTTCTTCATTAGCGCTAATTCCATAAAGTTCTTCAACAGTTATTTCTTCATCTTTCATTTTAAAAGTATCTTTTCTAAGATACCCGCCATTTTGTATTTTCATTAAATTAACATAGTCTGCCGGCAATTTTAATTGTAACTTTTCTTCAACAATAGCTATTGTTTCATAATCAAATGAATCGAGTGCATCCATTTTATTTTCCCATAAATCATTAAAATTCATACCTATTTTTTACCTCCAAATAATCATTATTTATTAGTGTTGTAAAACTATTTAATCTTCCCAATAAAAAAGCGTATCTAACACTCTATATTCATAGGGTTCACGGTAAAATGTCGGAAGGTCAGCTTCAAATGGAAGGGGTTGATTGGCATATTCTTTATCTAATGATTCATAACCGAATTCTGTTAACACTTGGTACAGTTGGTACATCATTTCGTCAAATTTCTTATGCCTATTAAAGATATTTATCTGTCCTGGTAAGGGACTATAGCCACCACCAATGACTTCATTTGTTTCAACACGAACTGTCTCAGATCGTTCATCTTCACCATAAATAAATACTGGCGCTAAACGACTCACATTAAGTAAAACACCTGTTTTCTCATATTCTAAAACACCGTGCTCTTCTTTATCCTTTACGACTAGGACATCTTCTTTACGATAGCAGAAAAACTTGACAAAAGACGCATAGCCACTTCCATAATGATCAAATTCTGCTTCACAAATTATATTCGGAATACGCTTGATCCGGTAATATAACTGTTTAATATATGTTTCAATTTCTTCCACATTGTGCGTGTCATAAGGATAAGATTTACCAATGATTTCTCCCTTAATAAAAGCTTGTAACTGCTCATTAGAATACATTTTTCATACCTACTCACTTTTGTTTGATTTTTAAATTATATAACGTTTTATATTTTTTACATAGAAAAAACCCTCTCCCACATAAATGGAAAAGGGTTTGATATACGATAATGTAAGATTAACGTTTTGAGTTTTATCAACTTCTAATTTATGGATAAGCCATCCATCTGAATCCCGTTCTATCAATATCTTCATTTACTGAAAATGGATTGATAAGGATATACTTGGACTCATATTCTTTTAATTCCCATCTTTCTGCATCATTAGAAATATAGTTGTTAATTAGATACTTAACTATTTATTAAACAAACGTGCCTTATCTTTGAATAACACTATGCCACAATCGCGCCCTTTAATGGAACAAAAAGATTTGAATTCCTGTTATAAAAAAAGGATCAATTTTGAACTCTCTCCCAAAGTTGATCCCTTAACGATTTAGAAATCCCTTTGAGAATGTTTATATACATTCAAGGTAACCAGCCAACTAATGACAATGATTCCTGAAAAAAGTAATAACAAATTACTATACAGATAAGTTGACTGATCAACTTCCATAGGTAACAACCTTTGATCAAGTAAGGGTATGGATAATAAACCACCTACAATTGCAATACCTGTTCCCTCTGATAAAAAGCTGGTAAAGTTAAGCAAACTCATTCCAGCACCAGCTTCCTGCTGTTTCAAGCTACTTGAAACAATTGTTGATATAACTGTTTTGGTGAACGAAAGCCCACCTAAAACAAATACGATTATAATTGTCATGAACCATGATGTTGTTTCTAAAAGAAAGGAAGCAGTTAAAAAGCTAACAGAAAGAAATGTAACTCCGATGTTTAACACGTATAAAGGACCTCTTCTATCAACAAGTATCCCACCAATGTAGCCGAAAATAATGACACTCATTGTTCCAGGGAAAATAATTACACTTCCGATTTCGGCAGTACTTAGCTGGTGAACATCTTTCATCATATAAGGAACCATAGAGACAAACCCTGCTACTGTTCCAAATATAATTCCCCCACAAAGAACTCCAATCATAAAAGGTATATTTTTCCCTAATCCGGGATCAACAAAAGGATCTGTTACTTTCCTGATATGTTTTACAAATATCAGGAATGACAGCACGCTAACGATAAGAAAAGAAATGCTATATGATGTTGTAAACAACATAAAAAATACAATGCCTACAGACATTAGTATAATTCCTTTGATATCAAAATGACCTTTTATCCTTACTTCTTTCTTTAATAATTTCATAAGAAACGGAACAGTGATAATTGTTATCATAGGAATGAGTAGAAGATAGGACCAATGAATATAATGGGCTATCATTCCACCAATCGCTGGACCGACTCCTTCTCCCATGGCTACTATCGATCCAATAAGACCAAATGCTTTACCCCTATTTTCCTTTGGAATATAGCGCGCAACTACAACCATTACGAGTGCTGGAAATGCAGCTGCACCAGCCCCTTGAATAAAACGAGCCATAATAAGTAAGGAAAAGAAAGAATGGCCAACAAACCCAATTACCGACCCGAAACAATTTATTATAATTCCAAATAGGAGTAACCTTTTGATGCCTAATTGATCAGATAGCTTTCCATATACAGCTGTTCCAATGGAAAAGGTTAACATAAAGGCTGTGTTCACCCAGTTTGTACTCGCAGGTGGTTTATTAAAATCATTTGCAATATCAGGTAATGAGACGTTCAAAACCATTTCATTTAATACGCTAAAAAAAGATAAAATGCAAAGCCAAATTAAAATTTGGTTGTGTCGTAAATTCGATTGTGAATAGGATGTATTCACATTTCACCCTCCAATAATGAGGGCAGACGTAGTTTATAGGGTTAATGATACGCTTCCCTCTTTTAATTGAACCCTGTTACATTCATTACACTTCATAATTAATTCCTCCTAAACTTGATTAAAACATTTTACCACATATAAACTAAGTTTTAAATTCAGTATTTCATCACTTATACAACAATATGGCGCGTTTACTGAACAATAAAATTCCTTTGAAACTATACTTAAGTCCACTGTATCATATTTCCGTGCTTTCATAAAACCTCTTTTATTATCTACTGAGGAAAATTTAACGCACAGAAAAGGTACTAGCATTTCTGCTAGTACCTCTGATAATTCATATACAAATTTTGATATTTGCACCACATTTGCATCAAATCGCCTACAAACGTTGATCTGATAGGATCGTATTAACGTTTTGAGAATTGTGGTTTACGACGTGCTCCACGAAGACCGTATTTTTCACGTTCTTTCATACGAGAGTCACGAGTTAAGAAACCTTCAGACTTTAATGTCTTACGGTAATCAGGATCTACCTCTAATAAAGCACGAGCTACTCCGTGACGGATTGCTCCAGCTTGACCAGTAAATCCACCGCCTTGAACGTTAACTAAAACGTCATACGATCCTTCTGTTTCTGTAGCAACTAAAGGTTGCTTCACAATTAAAAGTTGAGTTTCATATGGGAAATAATCTTCCGCATTATGTTTGTTTACGATCACTTTACCAGATCCCGGTACTAAACGTACACGTGCTGTAGACGTTTTGCGGCGACCTGTTCCATAGTATTGTACTTGAGCCAATGGTTTAACCTCCCTTTATTATCCCTTTAATACGTATTCTTCTGGTTTTTGTGCTGCATGGTTATGTTCTGCTCCACGGTAAACGTGTAACTTCTTGAACATTTTACGTCCTAAAGATCCTTTTGGTAACATACCTCTGATTGCAATTTCAATCATTTTTTCTGGATCTTTTGTTACCATGTCATATGCATTACGCTCTGTTAATCCACCTGGGTGACCAGAGTGACGGTAATACATTTTGTCGTTTAATTTGTTTCCAGTTAATTGAATCTTCTCTGCATTTACGATAATTACGTTATCACCAGTATCAACATGTGGTGTATATGTTGGCTTATGCTTTCCGCGTAAGATTGAAGCAATTTCAGAAGCTAAACGTCCTAAAGTTTCGCCTTCTGCGTCAACTACATACCACTTACGTTCTACAGTGTTATCATTTGCCATAAAAGTAGTTCGCATTGTTTTCCCTCCAAATTGTTTCCTCATTCATTATTCATCTATATTCACACAATTAGTTTCCGGGGCTAATTATGGATTAGAAATAATTTACCAATGACCATCATACACTAAAAACCCCACATTTGTCAATGGTTTATGCTAATTATTTTCATATTTTACATGCCATAAATAGAGTCCTTCGGGAGGAGCTGTTTTCCCTGCAAATGTACGATCTTTTGCAGCAAACATTTGTTCAATATCTCTTTCAGTCGTCTTTCCACTACCAACTTCTAACAACACTCCGACGATAATACGCACCATATTATATAAAAAACCGTTCCCGCGCAAAATAAATGTAATTTCGTCATCATTTTCTTCACAACGAACTTCATTTAACGTTCTCACTTTACTTCCTTTTACCGTGGATCTTGCAGAACAAAAAGATGTAAAATCATGTGTGCCCTCAAACAGCTTACAAGCTTGTTGTATTTTCTCTATTTGTAATGGATATGGATAGTAGTACATATAATTTCGTTTAAAAACGTCTCGCTCTTTTTTGTTTAAAACGATATAACGATACTCTTTTTCCATCGCATCAAATTGTGCATGAAAATTGGCCTCCACTTCCTCTACATGAACGACAAATAGATCATTTGGCAAAAGCGCATTTAATGCCTTTTGCCAATTTTCTGGCGGCATTTGCAACCTCGTATCAAAATGTGCTACTTGTCCTCTTGCATGAACACCACTATCGGTCCTTCCAGAAGGATAAAGCCGAACTGGATTGCCTTTATGTATTTTCGATAAGGCTTTTTCCATTTCAGCTTGGACAGTTCGTTTATTCGGTTGTATTTGAGACCCCGAAAAATTCGTTCCATCATAACTAAATGTACATTTTATTTTCTGCATGCCATGTACCTTCCTTTACTGTCGCACAAAAAAGAGTGCTACAATGACGAATGTAAATAAAACAAAACTTATATAATCACGCTTTTCATACGCTAATTCTCGTAATTTCGTTCGACCTTCTCCACCTTGATATCCTCTAGCCTCCATTGCCATTGCAAGCTCCTCAGCTCGTTTAAACGCACTGACGAACAATGGAACTAACAACGGAATGATTGCCTTTAAACGTTCTTTAAATGGCCCTGTACGAAAGTCTACCCCCCGTGAAGCTTGCGCTTTAGAGATCTTATCTGTTTCCTGCATTAATGTCGGAATAAACCGTAAAGAAATAGACATCATTAATGCAAGCTCATGTACAGGAAACTTCACTTTATTTAATGGATGTAACAAACTCTCGATTGCGTCTGTTATTTCTATCGGAGTCGTCGTTAAAGTTAATAGCGACGTCATTAAAACGAGTAATAAAAATCGTAATGAAATGACAAGTCCTTGAATCACTCCACCTAAGTGAATTTTTATTGCCATAAACTCATATAAAACAGGTCCTGTCTTCGTTAAAAACACATGTAATAAGAAGGTGAAAACGATTAAAAACCAAATTGGTAATAAACCTTTTATAATAAAACGAAAAGGAATCCGTGTCGTTAAAATGACAAATAAAACAAATAACGTTAACAGTGTGTAACTATATGTATTGTTTGCGAAAAAAACAAAAATGACGTAAAAGAAAATAATGATCATTTTTGTACGTGGATCTAATTTATGAATAAATGAATTTCCTGGTACATATTGTCCGATAATCATCGAATTACCCATTGAGCATAAATCTCCTTATTTTAAGACAGATACAATCTTTTCCGCCATTGTATCTATCGAATCGTTAGTAAGTGGAAAGCTTGTCCCAAATTGTTCGTTAAATTTTTGGATGAATTGAATAGATTCGGGGACTTGCAGATGTACTTTTTCAATTGCTTCTTTCTGTACAAAAATTTCTTCTGGTTTCCCCTCCATATATAGTTCACCTTGATTTAATATAATAATATAGTCGGCATATTTTAACGCATCTTCCATACTGTGTGTAACGAGAATAGTAGTAGCGTTTTCTGCTTGATGAATATCGTAGAACATATCCATCATTTCTTTTTGTCCTTTTGGATCAAGCCCAGCAGTTGGTTCATCTAGAACATATACTTTCGGTCTTGTTGCAAGCACCCCTGCAATTGCTACACGACGCATTTGCCCTCCACTTAATTCAAATGGGGAGCGTGTTAATAGTGCATCATCTAAGCCAACTAATGGTGTCACTTGTTTAATACGTTCTTTTACATCTGTTTCTGACACCCCAAAGTTCATCGGGCCAAACGCAATATCCTTTTCTACTGTTTCTTCAAATAATTGATGCTCTGGATATTGGAATACAACACCGACTTCACTACGTAATTTCTTCATTTCCTTTTCTTTTTCATCTTTTGACAAAGTATAAGGGCCAATTGATACTTTACCTTTTGTCGGGCGTATTAGTCCGTTTAAATGTTGAATCAATGTTGATTTTCCAGAACCTGTATGCCCGATAATTGCTGTAAATGATTTTTCTTTTATACGAAACGAAACATCATTTAATGCTTTATGTGCAAACGGCGTATTTTCTTGATACACGTATGTTACATGTTCGAATGATATGTCCATAGTTCCTCCATCATTTCCTTCATAGTTAATGGGGCCTTTTCTAAATAGATACCCTTCTCCTTCAATTTCTCATATAGCTGCGAAATGAATGGGATATCTAAGCCAATATGTTGTAGTGCCTTTCCATGATTCAATACATGACGTGGGGTACCTTCTTCCCAAATTTCCCCTTTATTTAATACAATTACACGATCTGTTTGGATGACCTCGTGTAAATCGTGTGTAATCGTAATGAGTGATAATTGGTCTTTTTCCTGGAGATGTTTTATCGTCTCCATTATTTCCATGCGTCCTAGTGGGTCTAACATAACGGTCGCTTCATCCAAAATTAGAACTTGTGGTGAGACTGCAATAACACCTGCGATGGCAACACGTTGCTTTTGACCCCCTGATAGTCGGTGTGGCTCGGTCAAACGATAATCTGTCATATTAACTGCTTCCAACGATGAAGCGATACGTTCAACCATAAGTTCACGTTCGAAACCACGATTTTCCATTCCAAAAGCAACATCATCTTGTACAGTAGCACCGACAAATTGATTGTCAGGATTTTGAAAGACCATCCCTACTTCTTTACGAATATCCCAAATGGACTCTTCTGTTAAAGCAATGCCATTTACGAATATTTCACCTTCTTGAGGAAATAAAAGACCATTCATTAGTTTAGCAATAGTCGATTTTCCAGAACCGTTATGCCCGATTATAGCGACAGATTCATTATCGTAAATCGTAAAAGATACATCCTTCAACACCCACGGTCCGTCTTGCTCATATTTAAATGATACGTTTTTAAATTGTACTACTTGATTCATTTTTCGATGCCTCCATGGGCTTTTTTCTTCTTTCATTATACATGATTCATAGTGAAAATGTGTATGAATAGTATAACACATGATGAATGGGTGAAGATTAACGTATTTGTTTGAGGAGTAACGGGGGTTGATCATTTTTTAACTGAAGAAGAGGACGTGGATAAACAAAAAAGGGCCTGGTTCATTCTCTATAAAAGAGAACTTCCCTGCCCTTCCTATTATTTATACTAACTCGATGATAGCGATGTTTGCACCGTCACCACGACGAGGACCTACTTTAAGAACACGAGTATATCCACCTTGTCTATCCTCATAGCGTTCTGCAAGCTCCCCAAAAAGCTTATCTAATACAGTTTCAACTGCATCTCTTTCTTCTTTCACAAGCTCTTTGTTTGCATCGATTAATTCACCATCAAGTACTTTCTTTTTGTATAAGAATTGAGCTGCTTGACGACGAGCGTGTAAATCTCCACGCTTACCTAATGTAATCATTTTATCTACAGTAGATCTTAACTCTTTTGCTTTCGCTTCAGTTGTTTCTACTCGTTCGTGAACGATTACGTCTGTTGTTAAATTTCGTAATAAAGCCATACGAGTTTCCGTACTACGACCTAACTTTCTTGCCATGAGTATCCCTCCTTTTCACTACATGACGATTTCGTAATTATTCGTCATTGCGTAAGCTTAAATCTAATTCAGCTAGCTTGTTTTTCACTTCATCTAGTGATTTACGACCTAAATTACGCACTTTCATCATATCTTCTTCTGACTTTGTCGTTAATTCTTGAACTGTATTAATTCCCGCACGTTTTAAACAGTTGTATGAACGAACAGATAAGTCTAGTTCTTCAATAGTCATTTCAAGAACTTTTTCTTTTTGATCCTCTTCTTTTTCGACCATTATTTCAGCTTTTTGTGCATCATCCGTTAATCCAACAAAAATGTTTAGATGTTCTGTGAAGACTTTAGCCCCTAAAGAAACAGCTTCTTCTGGACGGATGCTACCATTCGTCCAAACATCAAACGTTAACTTATCATAGTCGGTAATTTGCCCTACACGCGTGTTTTCTACTTGATAAGAAACACGAGATACAGGAGTGAAAATTGAATCGATTGGAATAACTCCAATCGGCTGATTTTCAGTTTTGTTTTCTTCAGCAGGACGATAACCACGACCACGTTCTGCTGTAAGTTTCATATACAATTTACCAGTACCATTTAATGTTGCAATAGGAAGTTCAGGATTTAAAACTTCTACATCACTGTCATATGTTAGATCAGCGGCTGTGATAACACCCTCCCCTTGAACATCAAGTTCAAGAACTTTTACTTCTTCTGAGTAAATTTTGAGTGCTAATTTCTTTAAGTTTAAAATAATCGTCGTTACATCTTCGACCACACCATCAATCGTTGAAAACTCATGTAGGGCACCATCGATTTGAACAGATGTAACTGCGGCACCTGGAAGTGAGGATAAAAGGATACGGCGTAAAGAGTTACCTAACGTAGTACCATATCCTCTTTCAAGTGGTTCTACTACGAATTTACCGAATGTAGCATCATCACTAATTTCCACCAGTTCTATATTTGGTTTCTCGATCTCAATCATTCCATTAAGCCCTCCTTTAAAACTAACGCCTAACCTTATAAAAGGTTAATCATTATACCTTTTTGTCTTGATCCGTACGTTAAAAATATAAAGAGCAATTGTTTTGTTGACCTCAACAAAACAAAGCATTCTTTATAACATTATTGACAGAGTAAACAATTCTAAACGGTAAATTATACGCGACGTCGTTTTGGTGGGCGACATCCGTTATGTGGTACAGGTGTTACGTCACGGATAGCAGTAATTTCTAATCCTGCTGCTTGCAGAGAACGGATTGCTGCTTCACGACCAGCACCTGGTCCTTTAACAGATACTTCTAAGTTTTTCATGTTTGCTTCTAAAGCAGATTTTGCTGCTGTTTCAGCTGCCATTTGTGCTGCAAAAGGAGTTGATTTACGAGAACCTTTAAACCCAAGCGCTCCAGCTGAACTCCATCCTAAAACGTTACCTTGTTGGTCTGAAATTGTAACAACTGTGTTGTTAAACGTAGAATGGATATGCGCAATACCTGATTCGATATTCTTTTTCACACGACGTTTACGTGGTGCATTTGTTTTACGAGCCATATTATTCGGTTACCTCCTTTATTAGTCTTTCTTCCCAGCGATCGCAACACGTGGTCCTTTACGTGTACGAGCATTATTCTTCGTATTTTGACCTCTAACTGGAAGTTTACGACGGTGTCTAACTCCACGGTAAGATCCAATTTCTGTTAAACGTTTAATGTTTAAAGAAACTTCACGACGTAAATCCCCTTCAGTTGTGTAACTATCTACTGCTTGACGAATTTTTGTTAATTCTTCTTCAGTTAAGTCACGAACACGAGTGTTTTCAGAAACTCCTGCTTCAGCTAAAATAGCTTGTGCACTTGTTTTACCGATACCATAAATAGATGTTAATCCAATTACAACTCGTTTATCTCTTGGGATATCAATACCTGCAATACGTGCCATACGTCCATTCACCTCCAAAAGGATTATCCTTGTTTTTGCTTATGTTTAGGGTTTTCACAAATAACCATTACTTTCCCTTTACGTCTAATAATTTTGCACTTTTCACAAATTGGTTTTACTGATGCTCTTACTTTCATCTAATTTACCTCCTTCGATATCGGAGCTTACTTACTATTTGTAACGGTAAGTAATTCGACCTTTCGTTAAATCGTAAGGTGATAACTCTACTGTTACTTTATCTCCTGGTAAGATGCGGATGAAATGCATACGGATTTTACCTGAAACATGTGCAAGCACCGTATGTCCGTTTTCAAGCTCTACATTGAACATTGCGTTCGGCAATGTTTCGGTAACAACACCTTCAACTTCAATTACATCGTCTTTAGACATCGTTCCTGTCTCCCCTCTCTAAATCAGCCACAACTTCACTTGCGTATTTCGCTATAGCAAATCGCAACTTTCCGTTGGAGACACGATTAGTCTCCAAAAGACTTTTTCTCACTTCGCTTGAAATATATGGTGTTTCTTCAAAGTGATGTATATTTTTCTTCTTAGGTCGATCGTACTTCCGTTTGTCACCATCTGCAAGTAAAACAAATCGATCATTGATATGTTTTATAACGATAGCGAACCGACCTGTCTCTCGACCTCGCGTTATTCGAACAATCTGTCCTAATTGTGGAACATTATGATCCTCTGACAAAGCGTTCACCTACACTTATGTTTATATTAAGAAAGCTTTTCAACAATATCTGCAAAAACTTTATCAATATCTTGATCACCATCTACAGTGATTAGTACACCTTTAGACTCATAGTAATCAAGTAACGGCTTCTGTTGTTCAATATTCACTGATAAGCGTTTTTGAACTGTTTCTTCCGTATCATCTTCACGTTGTATAAGTGCCGCACCGTCTTTATTACAGATCCCTTCTTGTTCCGGTGGGTTATAGACTACATGATATGTTGCTCCACAAGTTGGGCAAACACGTCTTCCTGTTAATCGCTCTAAAAGTTTTTCAACAGGAACATCTACATGAATGACATAATCTATTTTCTTACTTAATTTATTCGTAATCTCGTCCAGTGCTTCCGCCTGAGGAATCGTTCTTGGAAAACCGTCTAATAAAAATCCTGTGTCACAGTCTTTCATTGCTAAACGTTCTTCCACAATACCGTTCGTTACCTCATCAGGAACTAATGCACCTTCATCCATATATTTCTTTGCCTGTTTACCAAGTTCTGTCTGCTCTTTAATAGCTAAACGGAACATATCTCCAGTTGAAATATGTGGAATATGATATTTTTCCTTAATCTGTTCTGCTTGCGTACCTTTTCCGGCACCAGGAAGTCCCATTAAAATTAAATGCACTTTCTTCGCCTCACTCTCACGTTTCACGTTTTAAAAGATTTAACGAATAAATCCTTTATAATGACGTTTAACTAATTGTCCTTCTAATTGTTTCATCGTTTGTAATGCTACACCTACAACGATTAGCAAGCTCGTTCCACCAATCTGTACTGCTTGCGGAAGATTCGCTAAACCACCTAATAAAATAGGCATAACAGACACAGTTGCTAAGAAGATAGATCCGACGAATGTTAAACGATACATAACACGTGTTAAATACGTTTCAGTGTTCTGACCTGGACGAATGCCTGGTATATATCCACCTTGTTTTTGTAAGTTTTCAGCCATTTGTTCAGGGTTTACTTGAACAAATGTATAGAAGTAAGTAAATGCAATAATTAGAACGACATATAAGACCATTCCAATCGGTTGCGTGTAATCAAATACCATTTCGATATATGATGCAGCCTTACTTCCTTCAAAGAAACTTGCAACTGTTCTAGGTGCTACGATAAATGCGATAGCAAAAATAACTGGAATAACACCTGCTGCGTTAACCTTTAATGGTAAATGT
Organism: Pseudogracilibacillus sp. SO10305; assembly: GCF_037072005.1. Taxonomy (NCBI): domain Bacteria; kingdom Bacillati; phylum Bacillota; class Bacilli; order Caryophanales; family Bacillaceae; genus Pseudogracilibacillus; species Pseudogracilibacillus sp. SO10305. The sequence continues at coordinate 87,209 of NZ_JAXHDE010000007.1, forward strand.
GTAGAGTGTCCACCAACTGGTGATCTATTTACTAAACGTTGTGCATATTGAATTGGAATTTTACGCTCTGCTTGTTGGATGTAGATAACTCCTACAATAACAGCGATAATAACTAGCACAATTAATGCAACAATAACGATATTAATAAACAAATCATCTCCAGGGTTCATGAAGTATTGGCCATAAAGCTGTTTTACTCCATTTGGCACACCTGCTACAATCCCCGCAAAAATGATAATTGAAATACCATTTCCTACGCCATGCGCTGTAATTTGTTCCCCTAACCACATTAAGAACGCAGTTCCACTAGTTAAAACAATCGCAATTACTAAGATTTTCACGAAGTTTGGATCTATAATTAAAAGGCCACCAGCCATCGCGTTAAATCCAATCGACATTGCAATTCCTTGAACAAATGCTAATACAATTGTTCCGTACCGTGTAACTTGCGCAATCTTTTTACGACCCATTTCACCTTGACTTTTCCATTCAGTAAACTTTGGGACAACATCCATTTGTAATAACTGCATAATAATAGATGCAGTAATATATGGCATAATTCCCATAGCTAAAATGGAGAAGTTCTGTAAAGCTCCACCACCAAACGTATTTAGAAATCCAAATACGTTTTGTTGGTTCATAAAGTCGATTGCTTCTTTATTTGTATATGGCACAGGAATGAAAGTTCCTATACGGAAAACAACGAGCATTAGCAATGTAAAGACAACCTTCTTCCTAATGTCTGCTACACGCATGATGTTTGAGATTGTACGAAACATTAAATCACCTCGATTTTTCCGCCTGCTGCCTCAATTGCTTCTTTAGCTGCATTAGAAAATTTATGAGCTTTAATAGTTAGTTTCTTTTCAAGAGTTCCGTTCCCTAAAACTTTTACTCCAGATTTTAAGTTACTTACAACACCAGTTTCAATTAATAACTCAGGTGTTACTTCTGTATTATCTTCAAAACGATTGAATGCGTCTAAGTTTACAATAGCAAACTCTTTACGGTTAATGTTCGTGAATCCACGTTTTGGTAAACGTTGGAATAAAGGTGTTTGACCACCCTCGAAACCTAAACGAACTCCGCCGCCTGTACGAGCGTTTTGACCTTTATGTCCTTTTCCAGAAGTCTTTCCGAATCCTGAAGCCATTCCACGTCCTAAACGTTTACGAGCTTTTCGACTTCCTTCATTTGACTTTAACTCATGAAGTTTCATTGTCGCGCCTCCTTTATACGTTACTGATTACAGTTCTTTTACTGATACTAAATGTGATACTGTGTTGATCATTCCTCTAATTGCAGCTGAATCATCTTTTGTAACAGTATCGTTAATTTTTTTCAGTCCTAACGCTTGAACTGTTTTAACTTGGTTTTCTTTACGACCAATTACACTACGGTTGAGGGTAATTTCTAATTGTTTAGACATTGTGTTTCCCTCCTTATCCTAATAACTCTTCAACAGATTTCCCACGTAATTTCGCAACGTCTTCTGCAGTCTTTAAGTTCTCTAATCCATTAATCGTTGCGCGAATCATATTAACCGGATTGTTTGAACCTAATGACTTCGTTAAAATATCACCGATTCCTGCTAATTCTAATACCGCACGAACAGGTCCACCAGAGATAACTCCTGTACCTTCTGCAGCAGGTTTCATTAATACGTTACCAGATCCAAAACGTCCGTTAATTTCATGTGGAATAGTTGTACCTACGATAGGTACTTCGATTAAATTCTTTTGTGCGTTTTCGATAGCCTTTTTAATCGCCTCAGGTACTTCTAGTGCTTTACCAGTACCGAAACCTACGCGACCATTTTTGTCTCCTACTACTACAACAGCAGCGAAACGGAAACGACGACCACCTTTTACAACTTTTGCTACTCTTCGAATCGTAACAACACGTTCTTCTAATTCATTTTTGTTAGTGTCAGCTTTGTTATTCAACGTATAGGTCCCTCCTTCTTATTAAAAGTCTAAGCCAGCTTCGCGAGCTGCTTCAGCTAAAGCTTTTACTCGTCCATGATAAATATATCCACCACGGTCAAATACTACTTCTTTATGTCCTTTTTCAATCGCACGTTCAGCGATAAGCTTTCCTACTTGTTCAGCTGCTTCAACATTACTAGTTGAATCAAGGTTTAATCCTTTATCTTGTGTACTCGCACTAACTAATGTAACACCTTGTTCATCATCGATTAACTGAGCGTACATATTTTTGTTAGAACGGAATACGTTTAAACGAGGACGCTCTGCAGTACCAGAGATTTTCTTACGAACACGTCCATGAATTCTTTTACGAATTGCGTTTTTGCTAGGTTTTGTGATCATGTAATTGCCACTCCTTTCAACCTAAGTAGTCTATTACTTAGCAGTCTTACCTTCTTTACGACGTACATATTCGCTTTTGTAACGAATACCTTTTCCTTTATATGGTTCAGGTGAGCGGATAGCGCGAATGTTTGCTGCCACTGCACCAACACGTTCTTTATCAATACCTTTAACAATGATTTCAGTGTTTTTAGGTACTTCAAATTCCATGTTCTCTTCTACTTCTATTTCAACAGGGTGTGAGTAACCAGCGTTGATTACTAATTTATTACCTTGCATTTGCGCACGATAACCTACCCCGATAATTTCAAGTTCTTTTTGGAAACCTTTCGATACACCTTCAACCATGTTTGCGATTAAACTACGTGAAGTTCCGTGTAATGAACGGTTCTCTTTTTCGTCGTTCGGACGCGCTACAGTAATTTCGTTTCCTTCTACGTTAACTTCCATTACTGAGCTAATTGTTCTAGTTAATTCACCTTTAGGACCTTTAACTGTAACCGTGTTGTTATCATCCACGTTTACTTCAACGCCTGCAGGGATCTCGATTACTTTTAAACCGATTCGTGACATTCTATTCCACCTCCTAAATTAACAATGTATATTACCAAATATACGCTAATACTTCTCCACCAACAGCTTGTGCGCGTGCTTCACTATCAGATAAAACACCTTTTGATGTTGATACGATAGCAGTACCTAATCCGTTCAGCACTCTTGGTACCTCATCAGCTTTTGCGTACACACGTAGGCCTGGTTTACTAATTCTTTTTAAGCCAGTAATCACTCGCTCATCGTTTGCTCCGTACTTTAAGAATACTCTTAATACACCTTGTTTATTATCTTCAATTACTTCATAATCACGTACATAACCTTCACGCTTTAAAATGTCAGCAATTTCTACTTTCACTTTAGAAGACGGTAGTTCTAATTTCTCGTGACGAACTACGTTAGCGTTACGAATACGTGTTAACATATCTGCGATTGGATCTGTCATAACCATTTAACATTACCTCCTTCCTGAATTTACGATTACCAACTAGCTTTTTTAACACCAGGAATTTGACCCTTATGGGCAAGTTCACGAAAACAAATTCGGCATAGTTTAAATTTACGAATTACTGAATGTGGACGACCACAACGTTCACAACGTGTATATTCACGTACTTTGTATTTTTGTGGGCGTTGTTGTTTCGCTACCATCGATTTTTTAGCCACAATTTTTCCTCCTTAATTCAAATTCCGTACTTATTTTTGGAACGGCATTCCGAACTGAGTTAATAACTCATGAGATTCTTCATCCGTATTAGACGTCGTTACGATAACGATATCCATTCCACGTACTTTGTTTACTTTATCATAGTCAATCTCTGGAAAAATTAGTTGCTCTTTCACACCTAAAGTGTAGTTACCTCTTCCGTCAAACGCTTTGTTCGATACTCCACGGAAGTCACGAACTCGTGGTAATGCAACACGTACAAGCTTTTGTAAAAACTCATACATTCTCTCGCCACGTAAAGTAACTTTCGTTCCGATTGGCATTCCTTCTCTTAAACGGAATCCTGCGATTGAGTTTTTAGCACGTGTAACAACTGGTTTTTGTCCAGCGATTAATGTAAGTTCTTCCACAGCGTTATCTAATAATTTAGAGTTCTGAACTGCGTCACCTACACCCATGTTAATAACAATCTTTTCGATTTTTGGTACTTCCATTACTGATTTATAGTTAAACTTTTCCATCATAGATGGTACGATTTTTTCTTGATAAATCTGCTTTAATTCGTTCATTACAAGTTACCCTCCTTTCGCTTTACTTATCTAAAGGTTCACCAGATTTTTTAGCGATACGAACTTTCTTTCCGTCAACCTCTTTATATCCAACTCTTGTCGGTTCACCTGATTTTGGATCGATAGGTAAAACATTTGAAACATGAATTGGAGCTTCTTGATTTAAAATTCCACCTTGTGGATTATCTTGTGAAGGTTGAGCATGGATTTTCACCATGTTTACTCCTTCAACAAGTACACGTTCTTTTTTAGGATATGCTTCTAAAACTGTCCCTTGCTTTCCACGGTCTTTACCAGAAAGCACTTTAACTTTGTCACCTTTTTTAACATGCATTAATAACGCACCTCCTGTTTACACAATATACTTGCGCTCTTTAAAATTATTTTTATAGTACTTCTGGAGCTAGAGATACGATTTTCATGAATTTAGCATCACGCAGTTCACGTGCTACTGGACCAAAAATACGTGTGCCTCGCGGGCTCTTGTCATCACGAATAATAACTGCCGCGTTTTCGTCGAAACGGATGTATGAACCATCTTTACGACGTACACCTGTTTTCGTTCTTACGATAACAGCTCTAACTACCTCACCTTTTTTGACAACGCCTCCTGGTGTTGCTTGTTTGACTGAACATACGATTACATCACCAATATTAGCTGTTTTCTTCCCAGTTCCACCTAATACTTTAATCGCCATTACTTCACGAGCACCAGAGTTGTCTGCGATTTTCAAACGAGATTCTTGTTGGATCATTCTTATTTACCTCCCTTTACCGAAACTTTTACTGCATTAAATAATTACTGCTTCTTCTACAACTTCTACAAGTCTGTAGCGTTTCGTCTTAGAAAGTGGTTTAGTCTCCATAATACGTACAACGTCATTTACTTTTGCAACATTGTTCTCATCATGTGTAACCATTTTCTTCGTATGCTTAACACGTTTACCGTATAAACGGTGTACTTTATATGATTCTACAGCAACGATGATTGTTTTATCACCTTTGTCAGATACAACACGTCCTGTATATACTTTACGATTATTTCGTTCACTCATGGTTGAGGTGACCTCCTCTCAAGGTTAATTATTAACGCTTATTTCACGTTCACGAGCAACTGTTTTTAAGCGAGCGATCGTTCTTTTTACATCATTAATACGAGCAGTGTTCTCTAATTGACCAGTAGCTAACTGGAATCGTAGGTTGAACAGCTCTTCTTTCATCGACTTGACATTTTGTTCAATTTCGGCAGTGGTTAATTCTCTAATATCTTTAGCCTTCATTGATTTCACCACCAATTTCTTCACGTTTAACAAACTTAGTCTTAATCGGTAGTTTATGAGAAGCTAAACGTAATGCTTCACGAGCAACTTCCTCTTCAACTCCCGCAATTTCAAATAATACTTTACCTGGCTTAACTACCGCTACCCATCCTTCTAGAGCTCCTTTACCTGAACCCATTCGAACCTCTAGGGGCTTAGATGTGTATGGTTTGTCTGGGAAAATTTTGATCCATACTTTCCCACCACGTTTCATATAACGAGTCATCGCAATACGTGCAGCCTCAATTTGGCGGCTCGTAATCCAAGTTGACTCTGTAGCTTTTAATCCGTATTCTCCGAATGTTACTTCTGTACCGCCTTTAGCGTTACCTTTCATACGTCCTCTGTGTTGTCTACGATATTTAACACGTTTTGGCATTAACATATGTTTTGCCCCCTTCCTTATTTTTTAGGTTTTTCTGGAAGGACTTCCCCACGATAGATCCACACTTTAACACCTAATTTACCGTAAGTAGTGTCTGCTTCTGCATGTGCGTAATCAATGTCAGCACGTAATGTGTGTAGTGGTACAGTTCCTTCACTATAATGTTCTGCTCTTGCGATATCTGCTCCACCTAAACGACCAGATACTTGTGTTTTAATTCCTAACGCTCCCGCACGCATTGTACGTTGGATTGTTTGTTTTTGTGCACGACGGAAAGATACACGTCCTTCTAATTGACGAGCGATACTTTCTGCTACTAATTTCGCATCAAGATCCACTTTCTTAATTTCAACAATGTTGATATGAATTCTCTTTCCAGTTAATTTATTTAACTCGTTACGTAATTTTTCTACTTCAGATCCACCTTTACCGATAACCATTCCTGGTTTACCTGTGTGGATTGTAATGTTTACACGGTTTGCTGCACGCTCAATTTCGACAGTTGAGACAGCTGCTGTTTGTAAACGATCTTCTAAAAATTCTCTAATTTTGATGTCTTCATGTAAAAGATCTGCATAATCTTTGTCTGCATACCATTTTGATTCCCAATCTTTAATGATTCCAACACGAAGACCCGTTGGATTAATTTTCTGACCCACAGACTATCCCTCCTTCTTTTCTGATACTACGATTGTAATGTGGCTAGTACGTTTGTTGATTTTACTTGCACGTCCTTTTGCACGTGGTCTAAATCTTTTTAACGTAATTCCTTCGTCCACATATGCCTCTGAAATGACTAAATTGTCAGGGTCCATTTCATAGTTATGTTCAGCGTTTGCGATTGCTGAGTTTAATACTTTTTCTACAACAGGTGATGCCCCACGTTGTGTGTGACGTAAAATTGCAGTTGCTTCGCCAACTTCCTTCCCACGAATTAAGTCGACAACTAAACGTACTTTACGAGGAGCGATACGAACTTGTTTAGCTACTGCTTTAGCTACTTTTAACTCTTGAGCTTCTGCCATTTTTAGCGCCTCCTCTCATATTATCGTTTTGTTTTCTTGTCGTCACTAGCGTGACCTTTATAAGTTCTTGTAGGTGCAAATTCACCTAGTTTGTGTCCAACCATATCCTCTGTTACATATACAGGTACATGTTTGCGTCCGTCATGTACAGCAAATGTATGACCAATGAATGATGGGAAAATTGTTGAACGTCTTGACCAAGTCTTCACTACTTGTTTTTTGTCCGATTCATTTAATTCGTCAACCTTTTTTAACAGATGATCATCTGCAAAAGGTCCCTTTTTTAAACTACGACCCATAAGTAAGCCTCCTCTCGCTTATTCAAAATTACGCTATTATCTTACTTTTTACGCTTACGAACAATATATTTGTTTGAAGCTTTACTAATCTTACGTGTCTTCTTACCAAGTGTTGGTTTACCCCAAGGTGATACTGGTGATGGACGTCCGATAGGCGTACGACCTTCCCCTCCCCCATGTGGGTGATCAACTGGGTTCATTGCAGAACCACGAACTGTAGGTCTCTTACCTAACCAGCGTGAGCGACCAGCTTTACCTACACGTACTAATTCGTGTTCAACATTACCAACCTGACCAATTGTTGCACGGCAAGTAGTTAAGATTAAACGAACTTCTCCTGAAGCTAAACGAACTAATGTGTATTTACCTTCACGTCCTAAAACTTGTGCTTCTGCACCAGCTGAACGTGCTAATTGGCCACCTAATCCTGGTTTTAATTCAATGTTATGAATTACAGTACCAACAGGAATGTTTGCTAATGGTAAAGCATTACCTACTTTAATATCAGCACCTTCTCCTGATTCAACTGTCATTCCTACTGTAAGCCCTTTTGGAGCTAAAATATATCTTTTTTCACCATCTGCATAGTGAATTAGAGCGATGTTGCTCGTACGATTTGGATCATATTCGATCGTGGCAACGCGTCCTGGTATGCCATCTTTGTTTCGTTTGAAATCAATTACACGATATTGACGTTTATGTCCGCCACCGTGATGACGAGTAGTAATTCTACCTTGGTTGTTACGACCAGCACGTTTTGGTAATGGACGTAATAATGATTTTTCAGGTGTATCAGTAGTGATCTCTGAAAAGTCTAAACCAGACATGTTACGAGTACCGTTTGTCATTGCTTTATACTTCTTAATGGACACGTTATTCCCCTCCTTTTAATATTAATTGATTATGCTTCAAAAAAGTCTAAGTCTTTACTATCCTCAGATAGTTGCACAATTGCTTTTTTACGGTTTGGACGATATCCTTCGTGACGTCCCATTCTTTTTAACTTACCATTTACATTCATCGTGTTTACTTTTTCAACTTTCACGCCAAAAACTGTTTCAACCGCTTGTTTGATTTCAGTTTTATTTGCTTTCGTATCAACTTCGAATGTATATTTCTTTTCAGCCATTAAATCTGCAGAGTTTTCTGTAATGACAGGGCGTTTAATAATGTCTCGTAAGTCTCTCATTATGCAAGCACCTCCCCTGCTTTTTCAGCTGCTTCTTTCGTTAAAACTAACTTATCGAATGCAACTAAATCTAACACATTGATTTCTCCAACTGTAATCACTTTTACATTTGGAAGGTTGTTTGCTGAACGAATTGCATTTTCATTCTTCTCAGCTGTAACGATTAACGCCTTTTCTTCAACTTTTAATGCATCTAAAACTTGAACGAATGCTTTTGTTTTAGGAGCTTCGAATTGTAACTCGCTTAAAACAATAACATCTTCCGCTTGTACTTTAGAAGATAAAGCTGATCTAAGTGCTAAACGACGTACCTTTTTAGGTAATTTTTGTTTGTAATTTCTTTCGTTTGTTGGTCCGAATACTACTCCTCCACCAACCCACTGTGGCGAACGGATTGAACCTTGACGTGCTCTACCTGTTCCTTTTTGTCTCCACGGCTTAGCTCCCCCACCACTAACTAGTGAACGATTTTTAACCGCGTGATTTCCTTGTCTCTTTGCAGCACGTTGCATAACTACTGCTTGGTGAATTACATGATTGTTTGGTTCAATACCAAAAACAGTTTCATTTAATTCAATATTTCCTGCTTCTGTTCCATCTTGATTAAATAACGCTACTTTAGGCACGATATTTCCTCCTTTCACTTATATGATTAGTTCCCTTTTACTGCCGTTTGTACTTTTACAAGTGATTTTTTCGCACCAGGAATGTTTCCTTTAATTAATAAAACATTGTTTTCTGCATCCACTTTAACAACCTCTAAGTTTTGGATTGTAACTTGTGTTGCACCCATTTGACCTGGTAACTTTTTCCCTTTAAATACACGTGACGGTGTTGCTGCTGCTCCCATAGAACCTGATGATCTGTGGAAACGTGAACCGTGGCTAATAGCTCCGATTGTGTAGTTATGACGCTTAACTGAACCAGCGAATCCTTTACCTTTTGAAACTCCTGTTACGTCGATCTTGTCTCCTGCTTCAAAAATTTCAACGCTGATTTCTTGACCTACTTCATATTCGTCAACTTTTGCGTCACGGATTTCACGAACGTAGCGCTTAGGAGTAGTTCCAGCCTTTTCAGCATGTCCTTTTTCCGCTTTGTTTGTACGTGAATCTTTCTTATCGTCAAATCCTAATTGGATTGCGTTATAACCGTCCGTTTCAACTGTTTTCTTTTGTAAAACAACGTTTGGTGCAGCTTGCACTACCGTTACTGGAATTAACTCTCCATTTTCCGAGAAAATTTGTGTCATGCCGACTTTGCGACCTAAGATTCCTTTCGTCATCCGTATACACCTCCTGATTATATATATTAGTTAGCTTTAACTTTAATTTCGATATCTACACCTGATGGTAAATCAAGTTTCATTAACTGATCTACAGCTTGTTGTGTAGGATTCAGAATATCGATTAAACGTTTATGTGTACGCATTTCAAACTGTTCTCTAGACTTTTTGTTTACGTGCACTGATCGTAAAATTGTAAATACGTTTCTTTCTGTTGGTAATGGAATTGGTCCAGACACCTTTGCTCCAGCACGTTTTACTGTGTTTACGATTTTTTCAGCTGATTGATCTAACACTCTGTGATCATATGCTTTTAAACGAATTCTAATCGTTTGTTTGTTTTGTTCGTTCGCCATGTTTTCCCCTCCCTTTCGCCCATTTTGTAATAGACTCGCTCCGTGAAAATTCCTTAATGAAAAATTATGGCGTAATTTTTCATTAACAACCTCTCACATCATCGCTCAATGAATTCCCGAGGTGAAACTGTACGTTTCTTCTCATTTTTTCATTGATTTGCACAATCCAAATATGTGATTGCACGATTATATATTATACTAACAAACTGTTATAAATGCAACCCTTTAACGAAAGTTTTTCATAATTATTTATAACAATTTTCCACGGAAAAATTCTTGTATGTTTATAAAAATCAACTTGTTTTTATGCGGTTATTTATTCGTGGTTTTTTCGTTTTCATATAGACATGTTTCATAAAAATAAGCCACTTGAGCAAATACTCAAGTGGCTTATCGACTAATAAATTAATACGTAAGAAAGGAATTACCCTTCGATGCTAGTAACAACACCTGATCCTACTGTACGTCCACCTTCACGAATTGAGAAACGAGTTCCTTCTTCGATAGCGATAGGTGAAATTAATTCTACTGTCATTTCAATGTTATCTCCAGGCATTACCATTTCAACACCTTCTGGTAATTGGATAACACCAGTTACGTCCGTAGTACGGAAGTAGAACTGAGGACGGTAGTTAGCGAAGAATGGAGTATGACGTCCACCTTCTTCTTTAGATAAAACGTAAACTTCTGATTTAAACTTAGTGTGTGGAGTGATTGAACCTGGTTTAGCTAATACTTGACCACGGCTAATGTCTTCACGTGCAACACCACGTAATAAAGCACCAATATTGTCTCCAGCTTCAGCAAAGTCTAATAACTTACGGAACATTTCAACTCCAGTAACTGTAGTTTTTGAAGGAGCTTCTGTAAGTCCGATAATTTCAACTTCGTCTCCAACGTTAACTTGTCCACGCTCAACACGACCTGTAGCAACTGTTCCACGTCCTGTAATAGAGAATACGTCCTCAACAGGCATCATGAATGGCTTATCAGTGTCACGCTCTGGCTGAGGAATGTACTCATCAACAGCAGCCATAAGCTCGATGATTTTTTGTTCGTATTCTTCTACTCCTTCTAATGCTTTAAGAGCAGATCCAGCGATTACTGGGATATCGTCTCCAGGGAAGTCATATTCAGATAATAATTCACGAACTTCCATTTCAACTAATTCTAATAATTCTTCGTCATCTACCATATCAACTTTGTTTAAGAATACTACGAATGCAGGTACTCCAACGTTACGTGATAAAAGGATGTGCTCACGAGTTTGTGGCATAGGACCATCTGCAGCAGATACTACTAAGATAGCTCCGTCCATTTGTGCAGCACCAGTGATCATGTTTTTAACATAGTCAGCGTGACCTGGGCAGTCAACGTGTGCATAGTGACGGTTGTCTGTTTCGTACTCAACGTGAGATGTAGCGATTGTAATTCCACGCTCTCTCTCTTCTGGAGCACCGTCGATTTGATCGTACGCCATAGCTCCTTCAGTACCTTGAGTTTTGTGCATAACAGTTGTAATAGCAGCTGTTAAAGTAGTTTTACCATGGTCAACGTGACCTAATGTTCCAATATTTACGTGTGGCTTCGAGCGATCGAATTTTTCTTTAGCCATTTTTAAATTCCTCCCTAAAAGAATGTTTTTTATTTTAACTAAGCTAGCTTAGTTTTTCAAAGTTTAATTTGCTGATACTCAATTAGTTACCAGCGTTTTTAGCAATAATTTCTTCAGAAATTGCTTTTGGTACTTCTTCATAATGGTCAAATACCATTGTGTACGTACCGCGTCCTTGTGTGTTCGAACGTAATGCAGTTGCATAACCGAACATTTCTGCTAATGGTACAAAAGCTCTTACAAGTTGTGCATTTCCACGTGCTTCCATGCCATCAACACGGCCGCGTCGTGAAGTTACATCTCCCATAATGTCTCCCATGTACTCTTCAGGAATGACGATTTCAACCTTCATCATCGGCTCTAATAAAACAGCATTACACTTGCTCTTAGCTTCTCTAACAGCTAATGAACCAGCGATTTTGAACGCCATCTCGTTCGAGTCAACGTCGTGGTAGCTTCCATCATATAATGAAGCTTTAACGTCGATTACTGGGTATCCTGCTAATACTCCACCTTCTAGAGCTTCTTCAATACCTTGCTCAACTGAAGGGATGTATTCACGTGGTACTACCCCACCAACGATTTTGTTTTCAAATTCAAATCCTGCACCTTCTTCGTTTGGTTCAAATTTAACCCAAACATGACCGTACTGTCCACGTCCACCTGATTGACGGATAAATTTACCTTCAACTTCAGCAGAACTACGGAATGTTTCACGGTAAGCAACTTGTGGTGCACCAACATTTGCTTCTACTTTGAACTCACGTTTTAAACGGTCTACGATAACGTCTAAGTGTAATTCACCCATACCTGAAATAATCGTTTGACCTGTTTCAGAGTTCGTTTCTGTTACGAATGTCGGGTCCTCTTCAGCTAATTTACCTAAAGCAACACCCATTTTGTCTTGGTCAGCTTTTGTTTTCGGCTCAATAGCAACCGAAATAACTGGCTCAGGGAATTCCATTGATTCTAAGATAACTGGATGTTTTTCATCACAAAGTGTATCACCTGTTGCAGTATCTTTCAAGCCAACTGCGGCTGCGATTTCTCCACAGTGAATTTCAGCAATCTCTTCACGTGAGTTCGCGTGCATTTGTAGAATTCGTCCGATACGTTCTCTTTTACCTTTAGCAGTGTTTAATACGTATGAACCTGCTTTTAAAATTCCAGAGTATACACGGAAGAATGTTAATTTACCAACGAACGGGTCAGCCATTACTTTGAACGCTAATGCTGAGAATGGTTCTTTGTCGTCTGCTGGACGTGTAACTTCTTCTTCTGAATCTGGTACAATTCCTTTAATAGCTTCGATATCAGTCGGAGCTGGTAAGTAATCAATTACTCCATCAAGGATTAATTGAACACCTTTGTTTTTGAATGCTGATCCACAGAATACTGGGTATAACTCAACATCTAATGTTGCTTTACGAATAGCAGCTTTTAAATCTTCAACAGAAATTTCTTCCCCTTCAAGATAAGCCATCATAATATCTTCATCGTAATCCGCAACAGCTTCGATTAAGTTTCCACGTAATTCTTCTGCTTGCTCTTTATATTCTTCAGGAATTTCCTGTGGTTCATGCATTGTACCTAAATCATCTTTATAGAAGATAGCATGCATTTGAACAAGGTCGATAATCCCTTCGAACTCATCCTCCGCACCAATTGGTAGCTGTACTGGATGTGCGTTTGCATCTAAACGCTCTCTTAATGTATTTGTTGCATATAAGAAGTCTGCACCAATTTTGTCCATTTTGTTAATAAGTACAATTCTTGGTACACCATATGTTGTAGCTTGACGCCAAACTGTTTCAGTTTGTGGCTCAACACCTGATTGAGCATCAAGTACTGTAATAGCACCGTCAAGTACACGTAATGAACGTTCAACTTCAACAGTAAAGTCTACGTGACCTGGTGTATCAATAATATTGATACGGTGGCCTTCCCACTGAGCTGTTGTAGCAGCAGATGTGATCGTGATTCCACGCTCTTGCTCCTGCTCCATCCAGTCCATTGTTGAAGCACCTTCATGTGTTTCCCCTACTTTATGAATACGTCCTGTATAGAAAAGAATACGCTCAGTTGTTGTCGTTTTACCTGCATCGATATGCGCCATAACCCCAATATTTCGCGTCTTTTCCAAGGAGAACTCTCTAGCCATGTATTCTTCTCCTTCCTTTCGCTTATTGATTTTATTATATTACCAACGGTAGTGAGCAAACGCTTTGTTCGCTTCTGCCATTTTGTGTAAATCTTCGCGTTTTTTAACTGAAGCTCCTGTATTGTTTGAAGCATCAATGATTTCGTAAGCTAATCTTTCTTCCATTGTTTTCTCTCCGCGTAGGCGTGAGTAGTTAACGATGAAACGAAGACCTAATGCCTGACGACGTTCTGGACGAACTTCCATTGGAACTTGATAGTTTGATCCACCAACACGGCGTGCTCTAACTTCAAGAACAGGCATTACATTTTTCATTGCCTCTTCAAAAACTTCCATTGGATTCTGACCGCTTTTCTCTTGTACTAATTCAAACGCATTATATAAAATCTTTTCAGCTTTCCCGCGTTTTCCATCAACCATAATTTGGTTAATTAAACGTGTTACTAACTTTGAACCGTAAATCGGATCTGCTAATACGTCTCTTTTTGCAACTGGTCCTTTACGTGGCATATGTCTTCCTCCTCTCTCTACATTCTTAATTTATTCTTTATAATTATTTACCTTTTTTTGCACCATATTTAGAACGACCTTGTTTACGTCCTTCTACTCCTGCAGTATCAAGTGCACCACGAACGATATGGTAACGTACCCCTGGTAAGTCTTTTACACGTCCACCACGTAGTAAAACTACGCTGTGCTCTTGTAAGTTATGTCCAATTCCTGGGATGTACGCAGTAACTTCCATATTATTTGATAAACGAACACGTGCATATTTACGAAGTGCCGAGTTCGGTTTCTTAGGAGTTAATGTTCCAACACGTGTACATACTCCACGTTTTTGTGGTGAGTTCACGTTTGTAAACTTCTTTTTGAAGCTATTATATCCACGGCCTAATGCTGGTGAGTCATATTTCTTAGGTTTGCTCACACGACCTTTACGGATTAGTTGGTTAATTGTAGGCATTTGTTTTCCCCCTCTCTATAAAATAATGTTCATTTGTAATGAATGTAAATTGCCACGGCAACATAAGTTTCTTTACCCACATTACCAGGTGGTTCATTTTCAGGTAAAAGTAATGACATAGAATAAATCTATGTACGTTTTATTGCGACAACGGATGCATCGACATCAATTTCGCATGCTTTTCCAAGCGTTGCTTTCGAATCGACCATCGTATAAACTATATTGTTTTTTCGGGCTACGTTTATTACTTTATTCGTAATATGTTCTGCCGCATCTGTTGCAACAAACAATTCGCTTACTTCTCCATTATTCATCGCTTTTATCGTTTGTTTGGTTCCGATTATTAACTTTGAATGAAGCTGTGTGATACGCTCGTAAGCCATTCCTTACTCCTCCATTAAAAAAATCAATATGACGGAAACACCTCAAATAGAATATCATTTACGATGGAAGTTGTCAATAGATTTCACAACTTTTATATAAAAGAAAAGGTTGGAACAAATACAAGGAGTAGAAAACACGCTTTAAACTACTTTGTTCTTCTTTCATGTTTTCTTTTGAAAATTGCTCCAACCTTTTCATTACTTATTGTTCTACTTCGACTTCTTCTTCATCAATTTCTTCTTCGGTCACTAATTCTGCTTCCATTTTGCGGTAACGTTGCATACCTGTTCCAGCTGGAATTAATTTCCCGATAATGACGTTCTCTTTCAATCCGAGTAATTCATCTGTTTTCCCTTTAATAGCTGCATCCGTAAGAACTCTCGTCGTTTCTTGGAATGATGCTGCCGATAAGAAGGAATCTGTTTCTAACGAAGCTTTCGTAATACCTAGTAGTACTGGTTCTCCGACTGCCGGTTCTTTACCTTCCAGTAAAATTTCGTTATTCACTTCTTTAAACTGGTGTACATCGATTAATGTTCCTGGTAGTACGTTTGTATCTCCAGACTCTAACACTTTAATCTTACGTAACATTTGGCGAACCATAACTTCTACGTGTTTGTCACCTATTTCTACCCCTTGCATACGGTAAACTCGTTGTACTTCACGTAATAAATATGCTTGAACACCTTCCACACCTTGAACACGTAGTAATTCTTTCGGGTCAATAGAACCTTCTGTTAATTCTTGACCTGCAATTACTTCGTCTCCTTTTGTTACTTTTAATCTTGCGTTGTATGGTACTGTGTACGCAACACTCTCCACATCATTTTCAACGATAATTTCACGTTTATCTTTCGTTTCACGAACTTCTTGAATATATCCGTCAAACTCACTGATAACCGCTTGACCTTTCGGGTTTCTCGCTTCAAATAGCTCTTGGATTCTCGGTAAACCTTGTGTAATATCGTCCCCTGCAACTCCACCTGTGTGGAATGTACGCATCGTTAACTGTGTACCAGGCTCTCCGATAGATTGTGCAGCAATAATTCCTACTGCTTCTCCTACTTCGACGTTTGCGCCTGTCGCTAAGTTACGACCATAACACTTCTTACATACACCATGTTTTGTATTACACGTAAATACAGATCGAATCATTACTTCTTCAATTCCTGCATTTACAACCTCTTTCGCCTGATCTTCTGAAATAATTTCGTTCGCATGAACCATTATTTCTCCTGTTTCCGGATGTACAATATTTTCAAACGCAGTTCTTCCTACAAGACGGTCAATAAGTGGTTCGACAACTTCAGCCCCAACAGATAACTCTGTTACTTTTAAGCCGCGGTCTGTTCCACAATCTGATTCTCTTACGATGACGTCTTGAGCAACATCTACTAAACGTCTCGTTAAGTAACCAGAGTCAGCCGTTTTCAGTGCCGTATCCGCTAACCCTTTACGTGCACCGTGCGTAGAGATGAAGTACTCTAATACTGTTAATCCTTCACGGAAGCTCGAACGAATCGGTAATTCAATAATACGTCCAGCCGGGTTCGCCATTAGTCCACGCATTCCTGCTAACTGCGTGAAGTTAGATGGGTTACCTCGGGCACCTGAATCACTCATCATATAAATTGGGTTCGTATTATCTAAAGAAGCCATTAATTTATCTTGGATTACGTCTTTTACATCAGACCAGATAGAAATAACACGGCTATAACGTTCTTCATCTGTAATTAATCCACGTTTAAATTGTTTTAACACCTGGTCCACTTTTTTCTGTGCTTCTTCTAATAGTTCTTCTTTTTCCGCTAAAACAACGATATCCGAAATACCTACTGTCATTCCAGCTTTTGTAGAATATTTGAACCCTAAATCTTTTAAGCGGTCTAACATTTTTGATGTTTCAGCAATATGATACTTCTTGAAAACTTCTGCGATAATATCTCCTAAAATACCTTTCTTAAACGGTAGAACGATTTCGGCGTTTTGAATCGCCTCATTCACATCTTGACCTTTATCGATAAAGTATTTATCTGGAGTTTCAATTTCTAAGTTTTGACGTGTCGGTTCATTAATATACGGGAATGATGATGGAATAATCTCATTGAATATTAACTTTCCAACTGTTGTCATTAATAATTTCTCATTTTGTTCTTCTGTAAATGTTGGGTTATTTAAGCTAGATGCTTTAATTGCCACACGTGAATGCAAATGTACATGACCGTTTTGATAAGCAATAAATGCTTCGCTCGTATCTTTAAACACTTTACCTTCGCCAACATCCCCAGCAATTTCTAATGTTAAGTAGTAGTTACCTAAAACCATATCTTGTGAAGGTGTCACTACTGGCTTTCCATCTTTCGGGTTTAAAATATTTTGAGCTGCTAACATTAAAATACGCGCTTCTGCTTGTGCTTCTGCAGATAGTGGTACGTGAACAGCCATTTGGTCCCCGTCAAAGTCAGCATTATAAGCTGTACAAACTAATGGGTGTAAACGAATCGCACGACCTTCAACTAAAGTCGGCTCGAACGCTTGAATCCCTAATCTGTGTAATGTTGGAGCACGGTTTAATAAAACTGGATGCTCTTTAATAACTTCTTCTAATACATCCCATACTTCAGGATGTACACGTTCAATTTTACGTTTTGCCGATTTAATATTATGTGCAATATTTCTATTCACTAGTTCTTTCATAATAAATGGCTTAAACAACTCTAACGCCATTTCTTTTGGTAGTCCACACTGATACATTTTTAAGCTCGGTCCTACAACGATAACCGAACGGCCAGAGTAGTCTACACGTTTTCCTAGTAAGTTTTGACGGAAACGACCTTGTTTCCCTTTTAACATATGTGATAAGGATTTTAATGGACGGTTTCCAGGACCTGTAACCGGACGTCCTCGGCGACCATTATCAATTAATGCGTCTACTGCTTCTTGTAACATACGTTTTTCGTTTTGTACGATGATGCTCGGTGCACCTAAATCTAATAAACGTTTTAAACGGTTATTTCGGTTAATAACACGACGGTATAAATCGTTTAAATCAGATGTTGCAAAACGTCCACCATCTAACTGTACCATCGGACGAATTTCAGGTGGGATAACTGGAAGTACATCTAATACCATCCATTCAGGTTTGTTTCCAGAATGACGAAATGCTTCCATTACTTCTAAACGACGAATTGCTCTCGTTCTTCTCTGTCCTTGAACTGTTTTTAACTCTTCTTTTAATTCAAGTACTTCAGCTTCTAAATCAATATCTTGTAATAGTTTACGTACAGCTTCTGCGCCCATTTCTGCTTTAAACGTATTACCATATTTACCATATAGCTCACGATATTCTTTTTCAGAAAGAAGTTGTTTCTTCTCTAATGGAGTATCTCCAGAATCTGTTACAACATAAGCTGCAAAGTATAAAATCTCCTCTAAAGCACGCGGAGACATATCTAACACAAGCCCCATACGGCTTGGAATTCCTTTGAAATACCAAATATGTGATACTGGTGCAGCTAATTCAATGTGAGCCATTCGTTCACGACGTACTTTCGACTTCGTTACTTCTACTCCACATCGATCACAAACAACACCTTTGTATCTTACTCTTTTATATTTTCCACAATGACATTCCCAGTCTTTTTGCGGCCCAAAAATACGTTCACAGAACAAGCCATCTTTTTCCGGCTTTAAAGTTCGGTAGTTGATTGTTTCTGGCTTTTTCACTTCTCCATAAGACCAAGAACGAATCTTCTCTGACGAAGCTAAACCGATTTTCATATACTCAAAGTTATTTACATCTAGCAAGGGCTCTACCTCCCATTTTTTATCCGCTCTAAATTATTCAAACATTTATATAAAATATAGGACAAGCAATTCTGTTTAAAACTGCTTTAGAAAGTGGTGAGCGACCGAAGCCGCTCAACTACTTATTACGTCCTTAGTCTTGTTTAATTTCTAAGTTTAACGTGTCTTCCATATCTGAATCATCTTCTTCTAAAGCACGTAAATCTATTTCTTCTTGGTCACTCGATAACATTTTAACGTCCATACCTAAACTTTGTAACTCTTTAATAAGTACTTTAAACGATTCAGGTACACCCGGTTCTGGTACGTTATGACCTTTTACGATAGATTCATATGTCTGAACACGTCCGACGATATCGTCTGATTTCACCGTTAGGATTTCTTGTAATGTATATGCCGCACCATATGCTTCAAGTGCCCACACTTCCATCTCTCCAAATCGCTGTCCACCAAATTGTGCTTTACCACCTAATGGTTGCTGTGTAACTAATGAGTATGGTCCAGTAGATCTCGCGTGAAGCTTATCGTCTACCATATGTGATAGTTTAATCATATAAGAAACCCCTACAGACACACGGTTATCGAATGGTTCCCCAGTTCGACCATCATAAAGGATTGTTTTTGCATCCTCTGCCATGCCAGCTTCTTGTAATGTTTCCCATACGTCTTCTTCAGATGCACCGTCAAATACTGGTGATGCAACATGAATACCTAACTCTCGTGCTGCCATTCCTAAATGGAGCTCAAACACTTGTCCAATGTTCATACGAGATGGTACCCCTAATGGGTTTAACATAATATCAACTGGTGTACCGTCTGGTAAATAAGGCATATCTTCTTCTGGTAATAATTTAGAAATTACCCCTTTGTTTCCGTGACGACCTGCCATCTTATCCCCTTCAGAAATCTTACGCTTCTGAACGATGTAAACACGAATTAATTGGTTCACACCTGGCTTTAATTCGTCACCATCTTCACGGTTGAAGATTTTAACGTCGTGGATAATCCCTCCTGCACCGTGTGGTACACGTAAAGAAGTATCACGTACTTCACGAGCTTTTTCACCAAAAATTGCATGTAATAGACGTTCTTCAGCAGATAATTCTGTTACCCCTTTAGGTGTTACTTTTCCTACTAAAATATCGCCGTCTTTTACTTCTGCACCGATACGAATAATTCCATCTTCGTCCAAGTTCTTTAATGCATCTTCCCCAACGTTAGGAATATCGCGTGTAATTTCTTCAGGTCCTAACTTCGTATCACGAGCTTCAGCTTCATATTCTTCAATATGAATCGATGTGAATACATCGTCTTTAACTAATTTTTCGCTCATAATGATCGCATCCTCGTAGTTGTATCCTTCCCACGTCATAAATGCGACTAAAACGTTACGTCCTAAAGCTAATTCACCTTTTTCCATCGAAGGTCCATCTGCTAAAACTTCTCCTTTAACAACGCGGTCTCCTTGATGAACGATTGGACGTTGGTTGTAACAAGTACCTTGGTTCGAACGAATATATTTACTTAAACGATACGTATCTGTATCGCCTTGTACTTCTTTTCCATCTACCTCAGCAATACGACGAATCACAATTTCTTTCGCCTCAACTCTTTCTACGATTCCGCCATGTCGACAAATAATCGCTGCACCTGAGTCTTTTCCTGCTACATACTCCATTCCAGTACCAACCGTAGGCGCTTCTGGCTCTAATAAAGGTACTGCTTGACGTTGCATGTTCGCTCCCATTAACGCACGGTTCGAGTCATCATTTTCTAAGAAAGGAATACAAGCTGTCGCCGCTGATACTACTTGCTTCGGCGAAACATCCATATAATCAATTTGTTCGCGTGGTACAACAATGTTCTCCCCACGGAAACGTGCAATAACTTCATCATTTAAGAAGTGACCATTTTCGTCTAACGGCGCGTTCGCTTGTGCTACAACGTAGTTATCTTCTTCATCTGCTGTTAAGTAGTCGATTTGTTCTGTGACACGATTTTCCTCTACATCAACTCGACGATACGGTGTTTCAATAAATCCAAACGCATTTACTTTTCCGTAACTCGATAATGAGTTAATAAGACCGATATTTGGTCCCTCAGGCGTTTCGATCGGACACATTCTTCCATAGTGGGAGTAGTGTACGTCACGAACTTCCATTCCAGCACGTTCTCTCGTTAAACCACCAGGCCCTAATGCAGATAAACGACGTTTATGCGTTAATTCCGCTAACGGGTTTGTTTGGTCCATAAACTGAGATAATTGCGAACTACCAAAGAACTCTTTAATGGACGCAATAACTGGACGAATATTAATTAATTGTTGTGGCGTAATACTTGATGTATCTTGGATTGACATACGTTCGCGTACCACTCGTTCCATTCTCGATAAACCGATACGGAATTGGTTCTGTAATAGTTCACCAACCGAACGTAAACGACGGTTTCCTAAGTGATCGATATCATCTGTGTGACCAACATCATGTAATAAGTTAAAGAAATAACTCATTGAAGATAGAATATCTGCTGTCGTAATATGTTTCACATCATTTGAAACATCTGCATTTCCGACAACATGTAACACTCTTTCCCCTTCACTATCTGTCGGGTCAACGATTTTCACAACTTGGACTTCAGATTCTTCATCCATTACTCCGTTGTATAATGTTATTTCTTCTTGATTTAATTTGTTTTCATTTCGTTCTAAATACGGAATTAATGTGTTTAGTAATTTACGGTCGATTTTATCGCCTTTTTCTCCTAACACTTCACCTGTTTCCGTATCGACGACTGTTTCTGCTAACGTTTGGTTAAATAAGCGGTTTTTAATGCTTAATTTCTTGTTCATTTTATAACGACCGACATGCGCTAAATCATAACGCTTTGGATCAAAGAAGCGTGAAATTAATAAGCTTTTTGCATTTTCAACCGTTGGTGGTTCACCAGGACGTAAACGCTCATAAATTTCTAATAACGCTTTTTCCGTCGTTTCAATATTGTCTTTTTCTAATGTGTTTCTTAAATACTCGTTATCACCGAATAAATCGATAATCTCTTGGTCTGTATTCATTCCAAGCGCACGAAGCAATACAGTTGCAGGAAGTTTACGAGTTCGATCAATTCGTACGTAAACGACATCTCTTGCGTCTGTTTCAAATTCTAACCATGCTCCACGGTTGGGAATTACCGTCGCTGTTAATCCACGTTTTCCGTTTTTATCAATTTTATCGCTATAATACACACTTGGCGAACGAACTAACTGTGAAACGATAACACGTTCCGCCCCGTTAATAACGAAAGTACCAGTATCCGTCATAAGCGGGAAATCACCCATGAATACTTCTTGTTCTTTTACTTCACCAGTCTGGTTGTTAATCAGTCGAACTTTCACACGAAGTGGCGCACTGTACGTCACATCTCTTTCCTTCGACTCTTCAATCGGGTACTTCGATTCACCTAAACTATAATCGATAAACTCTAGCGATAGATTTCCTGCAAAATCTTCAATTGGAGAAATGTCCTCAAACATTTCCTTCAAACCTTCTTGTAAAAACCACTCATAAGAAGCTGTTTGAATCTCAATTAAATTCGGTAAATCTAACACTTCACTAATACGTGCATAACTTCTACGCTGACGAAAACGTCCATACTGAACTAGTTGACCTGCCAACTGCTTCACCCCTAAAATCAAACATTTTATTTAAAAAGGATTAAAACCTTAAAACTTACAAAAAATATTTAAAACTTGTCTTTTTTTGTAATGTGCGTTATTATTTTTTTAGTAAATATACGAACATTCCTTCTATAAAAGACATGCCACACCTATGCAATAGGCACGACAAAAGAAAGTTCTCTATTTATACAAAAATAGAAAAGATCCTCTATGATCATGAAAATCCTTTTTTATTATCATATAAACAATTAACTTTCCTTAACATATAGAGTAAATTTACTTACTCGCACCATTATTAACAACTTTCCAATGCTTTATACATATACACTTGACATAAAGAAAAGCATGGTAGCATCTACACATTTTACCATATATACAAACCCTAGTCAAGCTTCCCTTTATGTGCTCGAATAATAAAATAACCTTTTTTCTTCGCTACCACATCAACTTGTTGAAACATCGTTTCTAAATGTTTTATCGTCGATGGTGCACCTTGCTTTTTTTGAATGACAACCCATAGTTCCCCACCGTCATCTAATTGTTCAAAACTTTTTTCAAAAAAAGTGAATATTACTTTTTTCCCAGCCCGAATTGGTGGATTTGTTATAACAGATGCAAAACGCCTATCTGAAATCGTCTCGAAACCATCACTTTGTTGGATTGTTACATTTGAAATGTTGTTTTGCTTTGCGTTTTCCCTCGCGAATTGTATCGCACGGTCATTTACATCGACCATATATATGTGACGGTCTGTAAACTCCTTTGCAATCGTTAACCCTATCGGTCCATACCCACACCCTAAATCTAGAAAGTCACCAGAAATAGACGGCGGTTCAAATGTTTCCATTAACACTTGTGAACCGAAGTCAATACCTTTTTTAGAAAACACACCAGTGCCAGACGTTAACTTTAGCGTATGATGACGTAAACGATATTCTTTCGTCTCTGTTATTACTTCTGATTGTGGGTGATTTGAATAATAGTGATCAGACATTCGCTTGAACACCTACTTACATATAATTTTGTGGAGAAATAATTATGTGAGGTTTTAATAGAAATGAAAAGCCCGCCAATAATATGACGAGCTTTTCTTTTTAAATTACGCTAATTCTACTGTTGCTCCAGCTTCTTCTAATTTAGCTTTCATTTCTTCAGCTTCTTCTTTCGCTACGCCTTCTTTGATAGCTTTAGGAGCTGAGTCCGTTAAGTCTTTTGCGTCTTTTAATCCAAGACCAGTAATTTCACGTACTGCTTTAACAACTTTGATCTTAGAAGCACCTGCGTCTTTTAATACTACGTCAAAGTCAGTTTTTTCTTCAGCAGCTTCAGCACCGCCTGCTGCACCTGCTACTGCAACTGGAGCTGCAGCTGTTACTCCAAATTCTTCTTCAATTGCTTTAACTAATTCGTTTAATTCTAAAACAGACATTTCTTTAACCGCGTCAATGATTTGTTCTTTAGTCATCTGTTATTTCCTCCTAATAATGTTTTTTTACGAAGCGAGAATTACTCTCCTGCTTCCTCTTTTTGGTCTGCGATCGCTTTTGTAGCGTACGCTAAGTTTCTGATTGGCGCTTGTAACACGCTTAGTAACATAGATACAAGTCCGTCGTGATCTGGTAATGTTGATAATTCCTTGATTTCATCAAGTGTCGCAACTTTACCTTCGATTACTCCACCTTTAATTTCTAAAGCTTCATGATCTTTAGAGAAGTTGTGAAGAATTCTCGCTGGAGCTACAACATCATCTTTACCGAACGCTACAGCAGTAGGCCCAACTAACTGTTCGCTTAACTCACTTAATTCAGCACTTTCTACTGCACGTCTAGTTAAAGTGTTTTTGTACACTTTATATTCGATGTTGTTATCACGTAACTCTTTTCTTAATGCCGTGATTTCAGCAACGTTTAAACCACGGTAATCAACTAAAACAGCTGATTGACTATCTTTAAACTTCTCTGAAATTTCTTCCACGATTTGTTTCTTCGCTTCGATAACTGACATTGCTACACCTCCTATTATTTTCTTCACGTTATACACGTTAGCCTTTTGTTTCTTACTATAGAAAAAGCCTCCATTTAGACATGGAGGCATTATTATTTATGAGCAAATATTCATAAAAAGTAATAAAACACCTCGGTAGGAAATTAAGCAACATCGCACCTACTGTCTACGGTATAACATATTTTATTGTACCAAAAATTAATATATACTAATTTCTGTCCATTGTCAACAACTTTTACATAAAGCTAGATGCATCTACTTTTAAGCCAGGGCCCATTGTAGATGTAATAGATACGTTACGTAAGTAAGTACCTTTTGAAGATTGAGGTTTCACTTTAACGATCGTCTCAATGATTGTTTCAATGTTTTCAACTAACTTGTCGTTGTCGAAAGAAATTTTTCCAACTGGTACATGTAAGTTAGCCGCTTTATCTACGCGGTATTCAACTTTACCAGCTTTAATTTCTTGAACAGCTTTTTCAACTTCAAATGTCACTGTTCCAGTTTTAGGGTTTGGCATTAAACCTTTTGGTCCTAATACACGTCCTAATTTACCAACTTCAGCCATCATGTCTGGTGTCGCAACGATCACATCAAAATCGAACCAACCATCATTGATTTTTTGGATGATATCTGCATCCCCAATGTAATCTGCTCCTGCAGCTTCAGCTTCTTTAACTTTTTCACCTTTAGCGAAAACTAAAACTCGCTGAGTTCTACCAGTACCGTGTGGTAACACAACAGCACCACGAATGTTTTGGTCAGCATGCTTAGGGTCTACACCTAAACGGAAAGCAACTTCAACAGTTTCGTCAAATTTAGCTTTTGCAGTTTCTTTTAATAAAGTTACTGCTTCAGCAATATCATATTGTTTCGATTTGTCAACAAGCTTTGCAGCTTCTTGATATCTTTTTCCTCTTTTTTTCAATGTTTTTCCTCCTTCAATGTGGTAGTAACGGTTATACCTCCCACGTTTCAGGCACTGATACGTCGAATTAGTCTTCGATCGTAATTCCCATACTACGAGCAGTACCTTCAACCATGCGCATAGCTGCTTCAACATCAGCAGCGTTTAAATCTTCCATTTTTGATTCTGCGATTTCTTTTACAGTATCACGTTTAACCGTCGCAACTTTCGTTTTGTTCGGTTCTCCTGATGCTTTATCAATCCCTGCTGCTTTCTTTAATAAAACTGCAGCTGGTGGAGTTTTTGTAATAAATGTAAACGAACGATCTTCAAACACCGTAATTTCAACTGGAATAATTAAACCAGCCTTATCTTGTGTTTGTGCGTTGAACTCTTTACAGAATCCCATGATATTAATACCAGCTTGACCTAATGCAGGTCCTACCGGTGGTGCCGGGTTTGCTTTTCCAGCAGGGATTTGTAATTTAACAATATCGATTACTTTTTTAGCCACGAAACACACCTCCTAACTAGTCCGTGATGTGGTAATTGGGTCGCTCTTTATAAAAGAAGTTCCCTCCCACTCAGGTAAAGGCATCACATTAATTGATGATGCCATATACTTAAAATGTAAGTATCTTTTATATACCCAAAAAACTATACCATATATATAGATGTAATGCAAGAATTAAAAGGAAATTAAGTTAATTTTTCAACTTGAGAAAATTCTAATTCTACAGGTGTTTCTCTACCGAACATATTTACATGAACTTTTAATGTCTGTTTATCTGCATCAATATGTTCTATAGTTCCCATACTATCTGCGAATGGACCAGCTGTTACTTTAACATTTTCTTTTAATTCAAAATCAACTTTCACTACTTTTTTGTCCATGCCAATTTTCTTCAATAATTCATCTACTTCATGTGGTAAAAGTGGTGTTGGTTTTGTCCCTTGTCCACTTGACCCGACAAACCCTGTTACACCCGGTGTATTTCGCACAACATACCAAGAGTCATCCGTCATAATCATCTCTGCTAATACATAACCAGGGAATGATTTTTTCATCGACACTTTCTTTTTACCATCTTTAATTTCCGTTTCTTCTTGTTCAGGTATAATGACTCGGAAGATTTTATCTTCCATTCCCATCGTTTCTACTCGTTTTTCTAAATTCATTTTCACTTTGTTTTCATAACCTGAATAAGTATGGATTACATACCAATTTGCTTCCATTGTTTTTGTTTCCTCCTTTCAACATTTGATGAAATACAAAAAAAGACCATATTAAAAACCCGTTCTTAGAGCCGGGTTTTACATGCGTCATCATCAATATTTATATTATAGCACAGTTTTATCATCATTTATTAAAAAAAGGTACATTATTTAATAACTGTGTAATACCTAGATCAATTACTGCGAAGAACAATGCGACAAACGCTACCGTTACGATAACCGTTATTGTATAACTAACTAGTTCAGGTCCTTTCGGCCATGTAACTTTTTTCATTTCACGTGAGACGTTTTTTAAAAAATTAACCATATTCGCTTTCTTCCTCCAACTAAGCCACTATTTCGTTTCTTTATGTAAAACATGTTTTTTACATTGTTTACAATACTTTTTTACTTCGAGTCTTTCAGGGCTTGTCAATTTGTTTTTGTTCGTTGTATAGTTTCTACTTGAACATTCTGTACATGCTAAGATCACTTTACTATTCATTTTACTCACCAACATAAGCTTTTTCTTATTCCAATGTAGCACGATATTGCAATCATTGTCAACGAAATAATGGGTGCGGCCCTCGTTTCGTATATGTAGTATAGTATGAAAAATGGCTTGTATTATTTGTGAAAAATTTTTGCTATATACATTCCACTATAACAAACGCTTCTGTACATAAAATAAACAATTATTCTTTTTCTCGTATTGCTTCTATTTGTTCGACTTTCTTTTTTACACGCTGCAATGCATTGTCTATCGATTTCTCTGTCCGCGTCAAAGCAGATGCGATTTCTTCATACGAAAATCCTTGTAAATAAAGTGTCAAAACACTCCACTCCAATTTAGTTAGCGCTTTCAATAATTCGACTTTTAATGTCCGTAGTTTTTCTTTTGTCAATACATAATCTTTCGGATCATATGCCCCATCATCGACGATCGTATCAAGCAATGTACGGTCTTGTTCATCATCCGAAACTGGTTTATAAATCGATATGTACGAATTTAATGGTGAATGTTTCATTCGTGTAGCTGACTTTATCGACGTAATAATTTGTCTCGTAATACATAATTCTGCAAATGTTTTAAATGAGGAGCGTTTATTTTTATCGTAATCATAAATCGCTTTAAATAATCCGATAAATCCTTCTTGTACGACATCTTCTCGTTCACTACCGACTAAAAAATACGCATTCGCTTTTTTGTGGACAATATTTTCATATTTATGCACTAAGTATTCTGCAGCTATCTCGTCTCCTTGTTGCACCTGCATTAGCATCTCTTCATCAACTAAAGCCCCAATTGGTAATTGACTATCTAGTTGATCCATCGTTTTCAAAAAATATTCCCCCTCACCATTTTTCACACTATGCTCACTATACTAAAAATGAGTATACAGTATGTCATTTCCATACGTCAATTAAATTTTTTGTAAATTACGTAAATCCGATAGTTTTAGGGGGAATAATATTTATTTTGACAATTTTTTCTGTAATGCTTGTAAAGCTTGTAAGTTTGTCTCATTATGAATAATTTTGTTTCTCGGCCGTTGTTTTTCTTCTTCGACAATTTTCTCTTGGATGTCTGTTTCGACATCATCCATATATGCGAACAATTCGCGAGCAGATATTCTTAGTGCACCACGACTGAAAATCGTCGTTTGCTCTAAATAATCGGATGTGACAACATACACTTGATTTTTCACCGTTTTTAAAGAACGAACAAGTCGTTCAATACATTCATCTGCTGTTTCTTCCTCTTTCGTATAAATAATTTCAATGTCAAATTGTGACGTTTTTTGTTCAATCCCTTTTACATATAACGCATCAAATACGACAATCATGCGATCACCGGTATAGGCACGATATTCTGCTAACATTTCGATTAACTTATGGCGTGCAGCACCTATATCTTTTTGCTTTAAGCGATTTAACTCATCCCATGCCCCAATCACATTGTAACCATCTACGACGACTACATTCATAACGAATCACCAAGCGGGTGCCGTTTTCGGTAAATTTCATACATTAATAAACTCGCCGCAACGGACGCATTTAATGACGTGATAGAACCTTCCATTGGTAAATGAACTAACCAGTCACATTTTTTCTTTACTAAACGACTTATTCCTTTTCCTTCATTTCCAATGACAATTGCCAAAGGTGTATCACCATCTAATGTACGAAAATCCTTTGAACCACGCTCGTCTGTACCGACAACCCAAATATTATCTTCTTTTAAACGGTCAATTGTATCTGCAATATTCGTGACTCTTGCAACCGGAACATGTTCAATTGCACCCGCTGATGCCTTTGCAACCGTCTCAGTTAATCCGACGGCACGCCGCTTCGGTATAATAACACCGTGTGCACCAGTAGCATCAGCCGAACGTAAAATCGCTCCTAAGTTATGAGGATCTTCGAGCTCGTCTAAAATCATTATACACGGAGCTTCATTGCGTTCTTCTGCACGACTTAAAATATCTTCCACCGTGCTATATGTGTAAGACGAAACATATGCAATGATCCCTTGATGTTTTCCTTTAGTCATTTGGTCTAATCGTTGTTTCGGTACTTTTTGTACAATTGTATTTGCCTTTTTCGCTAATTGTTGTACTTCCCGTTCTGTTTGTTTGCTAATGTGTTCGGAAAGAAGTATTTTATTCATTTCTCTCCCAGATTTTAAAGCCTCTATAACTGGATTACGTCCGATAATCATTTCATCTGACATATCACTTACCTTCTTTCTCTGCAATTTGTTCATCGATATATGTAACAGCTAATTGCATCAATTCATTTAACCGGCTATCATTTCCTTCTAAATAATGATAGCCGATCAATGTTTCAAACGCTGTTGCATATCGATAATCTGCAACAGATATATTTTTAGGGATCGTATGTGACTTTGCGTTGCGCCCTCTCCTTACGATCGCCGCTTCTTCCTCTGTTAATAATTCTTCTTCTAGCCATGCATGGATAACTTTCGCCTGTCCTACACCAGATACGTATTGGACTGTTTTATGGTGTAATTGATTCGGTTTAACTTTTCCAGTGAGAATGACATGGTTACGAACGTATAGTTCATATACACTATCCCCGATATAAGCTAGCGCCAAACTGTTTAACTGCTTTGCATTTACACCCATACTACGCTCTTCTCCAACGAACACCTTGTGCTGTATCTTCCAAAATGATGTCCTTTTCCTTTAATAAATCACGGATTTCATCTGCGCGAGCGAAGTTTTTCGCTTTACGTGCTTCATTACGTTCTTCCATTAATGCATCAATTTCTTCATCTAATAATGTTTCTTCTCGTTCGATCGTAATGCCTAAAACTTGCAACAATGTTGCCAATGCTTCTTGAAACGCTTCTAGTAATTCAATGTTTGTATGTTTTTCTTCTAAATAAATATTTGCATCTTTCGCTAAGTCGAAAATTGTCGTAATTGCATTTGCTGTATTAAAATCATCATCCATTGCCGCTTCGAAATGTTGCCACACTTGTTCTATCATCTCAAGCCATTTTTCACTTTTCTCTCCTAAGTTTGCACTAGATTGTTTACGATGCTCTAAGTTTGCATATGTCGTACGAATTCGATCAAAGCTTGTTTTTGCGCTACTTAATAATGCATCCGTAAAGTTAATTGGGTTACGATAATGAACAGATAACATAAAGAAGCGAATAACCATCGGATCATGTTCCTCAATTAAATCTTTCGTTAAAATAAAGTTACCGAGAGATTTAGACATTTTTTCATTATTAATATTCATATATCCGTTATGCATCCAATAATGGGCGAACGGCTTTTCATTTAAAGCTTCTGATTGAGCGATTTCATTTTCATGGTGTGGGAATGTTAAATCTTGTCCCCCAGCATGAATATCAATCGTTTCACCTAAATACTTTTTCGCCATCGCGGAACATTCAATATGCCAACCAGGACGTCCTTTCCCCCAAGGTGAATCCCATGCAATTTCTCCTTCTTTTGCACGCTTCCATAAAGCGAAGTCTAACGGGTCTTCTTTTATTTCTCCTATTTGAATTCGTGCACCAGCACGTAATTCATCGATAGATTGTGCGGATAGTTTTCCATATTCATCAAAGGCACGTGGCTTAAAGTATACATCGCCCTCTACTTCATAGGCATAGTCTTTTTCCACTAAACCTGCAACAAAGTCGATGATATCATCCATCGTTTCTGTTACACGTGGATGGTATGTTGCCTCTTTCACACCTAATGCTTTTACATCTTCTAAATATGCATCAATATAACGATTCGTTACATCTTGCACTTGTTCACCAAGTTCATTTGCGCGCTTTATAATCTTGTCATCGACATCCGTAAAATTTAATACGTAATCGACATCATACCCTTTATACTCCAAATATCGTCGAACTGTGTCGAACACTATCGCAGGTCGTGCATTACCGATATGAATGTAGTTATATACAGTCGGCCCGCATACATACATTCGTACTTTGTTTTCCTCAATCGACTTAAATACTTCCTTTTTATTCGTTAACGAGTTATAAATTTTAATAGTCATTGTCATTCCCTTTCTTTCAGTTGTTCTAGTTGCTCACTCAATACTGCAACTTCTTTCTCCAATTGTTTCACCTTATCTAACATTGGGTCTGGTAATCGATGGTGATCAAGTTTTTGTGAAACCTTTTTGCCATCCTGTTTCACGACTCTTCCAGGAATACCGACAACTGTCGAATTATCTGGAACATCTTTTAATACGACAGATCCACCACCTACATTCGAGTTTTCTCCAACTGTAATCGCCCCTAATACTTTGGCGCCTGTAGCGATTAATGCATTATTTTTTACTGTCGGATGACGTTTACCCTTTTCATGTCCTGTACCACCAAGTGTGACCCCTTGATAAATCGTGACATCATCCCCTATTTCACATGTTTCACCAATGACAACCCCCATACCATGGTCGATGAAAAAGCGTCGTCCAATGACTGCGCCCGGGTGAATTTCAATTCCTGTAAAAAATCTACTCAACTGCGAAATTGCTCTAGCAATAAAAAACATCTTCCTTTTATAAAACCAATGTGCGATTCGATGATTCCACACGGCATGTAAACCAGAATACGTTAAAAACACTTCAAAATACGTACGTGCTGCAGGGTCTTGTTCAAAAACAACATCCATATCTTCTTTCATTCTTTTAAAGATTCCCATAATAGACATTCCCCTCCTTAAGTAAATAAAAAAATGCGCCTCTATGTAATTTTCATTACACAGAGGCGCATCGTACGCACGGTTCCACTCTGTTTAAGATATGTATAAACCCATATCCCACTTCTATCTATAACGGTAGAGTGCCGTCGTTATATACTGCTACATTTCTATAACGAAACTCCGAGGTGCATATTCAAAAGTAGCGTTTAAAATCACTTTCAGCCAATGGTGATTTTCTCTGTTTAAACGGAATAACTTTTTACTTTTCCTCTTCTTCATTTCTCGTCTATTCATTTGTTTATTTTTACTATATTATACTTCTATAAAAATGTGAATTATTTCGTTTCTAGTGTATCTAATAGTTGATTTAAACGGGTTAATACAATGTCTTTTCCTAATAATTCAATTGCTTTCGGTAATTCTGGTCCATGTGTTTGACCAGTAGTCGCAACACGAATTGGCATAAATAATTTCTTCCCGCGATGTTTCGTTTCTTTTTGTGTCGCTTTAATTTGCTCTTTAATATCTTCCTGTACGAAATTATCTAAGTGAATGAGCTTATCAGTAAACACTTGCAGTACTTCTACCACTTGTTCTTCTTGTAATACTTCTTGAGCCGCTTCATTATAGTCAATTTCCGTTTTAAAGAATAGCTCTGTTAAAGAAACAATTTCCGCACCATAACGTAATTGCTCTTGGTATAATGCAATAATTTCTTTCGCCCAATTCATTGTCGCCTCATCAGCATCTGCCGCAATTTTTCCAGCTTCCATTAAATGTGGCAATGTTAAGTCGATTACTGTTTCAACATCAGCCTTTTTAATGTATTCACCGTTCATCCATTGCAGTTTCTTCTGATCAAAAATTGCCGCTGAAGTAGATAAACGTTCAGGGTCAAAAATTTTAATTAATGATGGTTGATCAAAAATTTCCTCTTCGCCAACTGGTGACCAACCTAGTAAAGAGATGAAGTTAAACATCGCCTCTGGTAAATACCCCATATTTTTATATTGCTCGATAAACTGTAAAATATGTTCATCACGTTTACTTAACTTCTTACGTTCTTCATTTAAAATTAATGTCATATGACCAAATGTCGGAGATTCCCAACCAAATGCGTCATAGATCATCATTTGTCTAGGTGTATTGGAAATATGTTCTTCCCCACGTAATACGTGTGTAATTTCCATTAAATGATCATCTATTGCTACGGCAAAGTTATATGTTGGAATACCGTCCTTTTTCACAATGACCCAATCACCGTAGTCGCTAGATTCAATGGAGATTTCTCCACGAACAATATCATTAAATGTATATGTTTTATTTAATGGTACACGAATTCGAATACTTGGCTTACGACCTTCTTTACGGAATGCTTCTTTTTCTTCTTCCGTTAAATTACTATGTTTCCCAGCATATTTAGGTACTTGACCATTCGCTTTTTGCTCTTCGCGTTCCGCTTCTAGCTCTTCTTCTGTCATGAAGCATTCGTATGCAAGGTCTTTATCTAGTAATTGTTGGATATATTCATTATAAATATCAAGACGTTCCATTTGACGATATGGCCCATACTCTCCGCCAATGTCCGCACCCTCATCCCAGTCGATTCCTAACCATTTTAGAAATGTTAATTGGCTTTCCTCTCCACCTTCAACATTTCGCTTTGCGTCAGTATCTTCTGTACGAATAATAAATTTCCCATCAAAATGTCTTGCATATAAATAATTAAACAATGCTGTACGTGCATTTCCAATATGTAAATGGCCTGTCGGACTAGGTGCATATCGGACTCGAATCTCGTTCGTCATGATTGTTTGTTCCCCTCTCTAAAATACATAATACCTTTTATAATTATAGCAAAAAGCCCCAATTGTATAAAGGTTTTTCTATCATGGATCATTCGTTTCGCTCATTCATTTTGAAATTAAAAATAATGAGGTCCGAATCAAATGCCATAAGTATAAAACGATATACTTATTTTATTATCCTCTCGCCTCATTTTCACTTAAGCATCATTTTTAACGTTGCTTGTCTTTATACAAGTAAATATACTATGATGAGTGCAACTATTTGAAAATTTCCCTCATATTATTATTGCGCATTTTCCAATGATTTTGGTTTAGCAAAAATCATCCGACCTGCAGACGTTTGTAGTACACTCGTTATTAAAACTTCAATCGTCTTGCCAATAAAGTCTCTTCCGCCTTCTACGACAATCATTGTACCATCATCTAAATAAGCGACACCTTGCTTCTGTTCTTTCCCGTCTTTAATGACATGAACGACAAGTTCTTCCCCTGGTAATACAACAGGCTTCACTGCATTCGCTAAATCATTAATATTTAACACCGGAACATTCTGGAAATCTGCTACTTTATTTAAATTAAAATCGTTCGTAACGACAATACCGTCCATTACTTTTGCTAACTTCACCAATTTACTATCTACTTCTGGAATATCTTCAAAATCTCCTTCATACATTTCCACTTCTACATCTAGTTCTTTTTGAATTCGGTTCAAAATATCTAACCCACGCCTACCTCGGTTACGTTTTAATACGTCTGAGGAATCCGCTATATGCTGCAATTCATGTAAAATAAATTGTGGAATGATAATTTTCCCTTCCAAAAAATTCGTCTGACATATATCTGCTATTCTTCCATCGATAATGACACTCGTATCAAGGATTTTTGGTTTCACTTCACTTGCAGATGTTTTCTTTATATCTTCTGCATGATCTTTATCCTTATTACGTTCTTTTCTAGAAATCGTTAATAAATTCATAAATTCTTCTCGACGTCGAAAACCGACTTGGAATCCTAAATATCCGATAATAATCGTTAAAAACAATGGAACAATTTCAGATACGATACGCAAGCTAATATCCTGTAATGGAATATTGATTAAATATGCAACAACTAATCCTAAAATTAAACCAATCGAGCCAAAAAACAAATCAACAACTGGTAACTTTATTAAGCCATCCTCAATCCATTTTAGAAAATTCACCACATAATCAGCTAATACATATGATAAAAAGAAAAATATAATTGCACCTAACACAGAGCCGAAATATGGCGATAAAATCCAATTAATATCTGTTAAATCAAAAAACCTAATTACTTTAGGCATGTATAAAAAGCCTAATGTTCCACCCGTAATGACAAAAAACACGTGAATAATTTTTTTCAACATTCCTATTCGCACCTCCTTTTACGTAGTATTCCCTATATAAACATTCATATAACAATAAATTGCAAATGTTATATGAATGTAACATAAATGATAGCATAGCCCAAAATGCTAGTCAACGAGGCAAAACATAAAATTTTATCACATACATTTTCTAAAGTCAATGTTTTAATTTTTGTTTAGAATGGTGCATTTTCTCCTTTTTTTGCTAACGCTATTCGCAATGCTTCTTGTACAGTTTTTACGCCAATTACCTCAATAGAACTAGGATATGTCCATCCATCCAAATTATTCGCTGGACAAATAACACGTTTAAACCCTAGCTTCGCCGCTTCTTGTACACGTTGTTCAATTCGTGACACACGGCGAATTTCTCCCGTTAAACCAACTTCTCCAATAAAAATATCTTCTGGATTAGTCGGTTGATCTCGGAAACTAGAAGCAATACTAATAGCAATCGCGAGGTCAATCGCAGGTTCATCTAACTTTACCCCACCAGCAACTTTTATATATGCATCCTGGTTTTGTAATAATAACCCGACACGTTTTTCTAATACAGCCATCAATAATGGCACACGATTAGAATCGACACCTGTCGCCATCCGGCGTGGGTTTCCAAAACTCGAAGGCGATATTAATGCTTGTATTTCAACTAGTACTGGACGGGTCCCTTCCATTGAAGCAACAACAGTAGACCCTGCCGCTCCTTGAGATCGTTCTTCCAAGAAAATTTCCGATGGATTTAACACTTCTTGTAAACCAAGCTCTTTCATTTCAAAAATTCCCATTTCATTCGTGCTACCGAACCTATTTTTTACACTACGTAAAATCCGATATGTATGATGTCTCTCCCCTTCAAAATAAAGTACAACATCCACCATATGTTCCAACATTCTTGGACCTGCAATGGCCCCTTCTTTTGTCACATGTCCAACGATAAAAATTGGAATTCCTTGTTCCTTAGCCACTTTCATTAATTCCATCGTACATTCACGTACTTGTGTAACACTTCCTGGAGCACTTGTCACTTCCTCCTTAAAAATCGTTTGAATGGAATCGATAATAACGAGTGCAGGTTTTACTTGTTCAATTTGATGTGTAATATTGAATAAGTTCGTTTCAGAATATATATACAGCTCATCTGCATCAACATGTAATCGTTCGGCACGTAATTTTGTCTGTTGTACCGATTCCTCCCCGGAAACGTATAACACTTTTTGACCTAGTTCTGCGATTTGTGCTGATGTTTGTAATAATAAGGTTGATTTCCCAATTCCGGGATCCCCACCAATTAATACGAGAGAACCTGGCACGATTCCACCACCGAGTACACGATTCGTTTCTTGCATTTTCGTTTTCATACGTGGTTCTTTTTCTGAAACGACTTCTTTTATTTTTAATGGCTTTTGACCACTCGTCACAAAAGTTGCCCGTGTTTTGTTCGTTTCCGGTTGTTTCACTTCTTCTACAAATGTATTCCAGTTATTACAGTTCGTACACTTTCCCATCCAGCGAATAGACTCATGTCCACATTCTTGACAGACATATACTGTTTTTCTCTTCTTTGACAACGTATACCCTCGCTTTCTTTTTTAAAAAAGAGCTAGCGATAGTAAAATCACTAGCTCCCTTGTTTTATTTCGGTAAAACAATAATATCTCCACGACTATTTAAGCCAATTTTTACATCCTGTCCTTTTGCGATAGTTCCTTTTAACATTTCTTCACTCAGTAAATCCTCGATATTTCGTTGAATAGATCTACGTAATGGTCGAGCCCCGTACTCAGGATCAAATCCATCGTCAGCAATTTTTTCAATTGCTTTTTCGGTAATAGAGAAATTAATTTCCTGTTCTGTTAAACGTTCCTTCACTTGCTCCACCATTAACGTCACAATATCTTTCATATGCTCTTTTTCTAATGAGTGGAACACAATCGTTTCATCAATTCGGTTTAAAAACTCCGGACGAAATGTACGTTTCATTTCCTCCATCACTTTCGATGTCATATCCTTATGTTCGTGGTTTTCATCTCCAAAATTAAAACCTACGAATTTATTGCGTTTTAATTCACTAGCCCCAACATTCGATGTCATAATTAAAACTGTATTTCTAAAGTCTACTAAACGACCTTTCGAGTCTGTTAAGCGTCCATCTTCTAATACTTGTAATAAAATATTAAACACTTCTGGATGGGCTTTTTCAATTTCATCTAATAAAACAACAGAATATGGTTTACGGCGAACTTTTTCTGTTAATTGTCCCCCTTCTTCATACCCAACATAACCCGGAGGAGAACCAACTAAACGGGACGTCGCATGTTTCTCCATATACTCTGACATATCAATCCGAATCATCGCATCTTCATCATTAAACATCACTTCCGCAAGTGCACGAGCTAATTCTGTTTTCCCGACCCCTGTTGGTCCTAAGAAAATAAATGACCCAATAGGGCGTTTTGGATCCTTTAATCCTGCACGAGCACGGCGAATCGCTTTAGAAATTGCTGTGACAGCTTCTTTCTGTCCGATAATACGATCGTGTAAGATCTCTTCCATATTTAATAGTCGATCACTTTCATCTTTCGTTAATTTTACAACAGGAACACCCGTCCAAGACGATACGACTACCGCAATATCCTCATCCGTAACGGATAAACTTTCTTTTCCTTGCTTTTCTTTCCATTTATCTTTCGTTTCTTCTACTTGTTCTTTTAATTTTTGTTCTTTATCACGATATGATGCGGCCTTTTCAAACTCTTGGCTTAACACAGCAGCATCTTTTTCATTACGGATTTTTTCTAATTCTTCTTCCAATTCTTTTAAATTCGTCGGAATAGTATAAGAACGTAAACGAACACGTGAACCAGCCTCGTCGATTAAATCAATCGCTTTATCTGGTAAGAAACGGTCTGTTATATAGCGACTAGATAACTCAGCAGCAGCTTCAATTGCTTCATCTGTAATCGTTACTCGATGATGTGCTTCATAACGATCACGTAACCCTCGTAAAATTAGCACTGTTTCTTCTGTAGAAGGTTCATCTACTTGAATCGGTTGGAATCTTCTCTCTAAAGCTGCATCTTTCTCAATATACTTACGGTATTCATCTAATGTTGTCGCACCAACACATTGAATCTCTCCACGTGCCAACGATGGCTTTAAAATGTTCGAAGCATCGATTGCTCCCTCTGCTCCACCTGCACCAATTAATGTATGGAGTTCATCAATGAATAAAATAATATTACCTGCGTTGCGAATTTCATCCATAACCTTCTTTAAACGGTCTTCAAATTCCCCACGATATTTTGTACCTGCAACGACTGTACCCATATCTAAAATCATCACACGTTTATCACGTAATGTTTCAGGTACTTCATTTTGCACAATTTGGTGTGCTAATCCTTCTACAACAGCCGTCTTTCCGACACCTGGTTCCCCGATTAAAACTGGGTTATTTTTCGTACGCCTACTTAAAATTTGTACAATTCTTTCAATCTCTTTATCTCTACCGATAACAGGGTCAATTTTCCCTTCTTTAACACTTTCAGTTAAATCACGGGCTAAAGAATCTAATGTTGGTGTGCTCGCGCTTTGTGCCTGGCTATTTCTTCCTTGGTGTGAACCCTGTGCTTCTGTTGTTCCTAATAACTGGAGAACTTGTTGTCTCGCTTTATTTAAGCTTACATTTAAATTATGAAGTACACGAGCAGCAACACCTTCTCCTTCACGAATAAGTCCTAACAAAATATGTTCTGTTCCAACATATGCATGACCTAATTTTCTTGCTTCATCTTGTGATAATTCGACGACCTTTTTTGCTCTTGGTGTATAGTGAATAGATTGTACGGCACCATTTCCAATCCCGATTAAATGTTCTACTTCACGTTGAATTTGATTTACTTCTAAACCTAATTCTTTTAAAGCTTTTGCTGCAATTCCGTCACGTTCTCTTACTAACCCTAATAAAATATGTTCTGTTCCAATATTGTTATGTCCTAGGCGAATGGCCTCTTCTTGCGATAATGCTAAGACCTTTTGCGCC
This sequence comes from Pseudogracilibacillus sp. SO10305, assembly GCF_037072005.1. Classification (NCBI taxonomy): domain Bacteria; kingdom Bacillati; phylum Bacillota; class Bacilli; order Caryophanales; family Bacillaceae; genus Pseudogracilibacillus; species Pseudogracilibacillus sp. SO10305. The sequence continues at coordinate 126,350 of NZ_JAXHDE010000007.1, forward strand.
CTTTCTGTAAATCGATCAAACATATGTAAACGCCCCCTACTATTTCAAATTTAACCGTTCGCGAATAAATGTAGCTCGTAATATATCGCGTTCATCGGCTGTCAACACTTTTTTTGCGTAATGTTGTAAAAATCCTGGTTGAGTAAGTACGATTAATTCGTTTAAAATATGGTGTGATACATCTTCAATGAATCCTAAATCAATTCCTAATCGGACATGAGAGATAAGTGTAGCAGCCTCTGCAGATTCCATAATACGACTATGTTTTAAAAGGCCATATGCTCGGTATATTTTATTCTCTACATGAATAGGTGAATGATTTAATAAATGTTGGCGGGCTTTTCGCTCCGCCTCCATTAATTTTAAAATAACACTTTCTAAATCTAATACGATTTCTTCTTCTGTTTTTCCCAATGTTATTTGATTTGATACTTGAAATACATTTCCTAATGCTTCACTACCTTCCCCATAAATCCCTCTTACAACAAAACCTAACTGATTAATCGCTGGCATCATACGATTTAATTGTTTCGTTAAAATAAGAGCAGGAAGATGTAGCATAACGGAGGCTCGAAGTCCTGTTCCTACATTTGTAGGACAACTCGTTAAATACCCAACATGTTCATCGAAAGCAAAATCAATTTTCTCTTCTAACCAATTATCAATCCGAAACGCCTCTTCTAATCCTTTAGATAATTGAAAACCTGGAAAATATAATTGAATTCGTAAATGATCTTCTTCGTTGATCATAATCGATAACTGTTCATTTTTTGAAATAAGACTACTCGCTTCTTTTGCTTTCACTAAATATGGACTAATCAAATGCTTCTCTACTAATACTCGTTTTGATATTGGTGAAAGCTGATCCATTTTTATATGCATCAATTGTTCGTACGTTTCAAATGAAGAATCTTCAAATGTTTGTTGCATAAATTGATTTACTCTCTTTAATGAACTACCCGATGCATATACAGGGAAAACCTCTTCTTGAAAATTTCTTGCTAAGCGAATCCTTGTACTTAAAACGATATCATTCTCTGGACCATCTTCTCTCATCCATGGGCTAATTGCTTCTTTCATAAAAGATTCTAAAGTCATGATTGCTCACCACCCTTTAGACTTTCGAGCTTTCTTATTTCATCTCGAATGATTGCTGCTTGTTCAAACTCTTCCTCGTCAATTAATTCTTTCAATTGAAGTCTCAACTGTGCAATTTCTCTTTTAGCATAAATTTCTTTACGCTTTCGAACAGGTATTTTACCAGCATGCTTTGTATTTCCACTATGCACTCTTTTTAATACATTACTTAATTTCGGTTGGAAAATTTCATAGCATGTTGCACATCCAAATTTACCCTTTTTTTGAAACTGTTCAAAAGTTAATTGACATGTGGGACATGTTACAACTTCCTTTTTTCTAATAAATGATTCGTTACCAAGTGCAACATTCGAATGATTCATATGAAAAAGTCCTGTTAATAAATCGTGTAAGGAGTATACATCTTCTTGTTGATTTTGATAACCATGTTTCTTCGCACAATGTTCACATACATGCACTTCATGCAAATGTCCATTTATAAACTGTGTAAAATGAAGTGTTGCGGGACGTTCATGGCACTCTTTACATTCCATCCCTTTCCTCCCCTTTACTATTAATATACTTTAATGTAGTTAATATATTCGTTAAGATACGTGCCCGCAAATGATCTCTATCTGGTAATGGCAAGTTTAATACTTCTCTTTGTAATGCACTAATAATAAGATGCTCTTCTCTTAAATTAATTAATTTCTTTTCACGTAAACGTTCTAATACATCTAATGCCCCTTGTTCAGATACCATCGGATTGATCATTGCAATAATTTCATCGATTAATTGAAATTCATCTTGATATTCAACGCGTGTAATTCGGATATATCCACCACCACCACGTTTACTTTCAATTAAATATCCTTTTTCAAATGTAAATCTCGTATTAATGACATAATTAATTTGGGAAGGAACGCATTCAAATTGATTCGCAATCTCACTTCGTTTAATTTCAATCACTTTCTTTTCATTTGCATGAAGGATTTCTTTTAAATATTGTTCAATAATATCTGAAATGCTCACCTTACTCACTCCTTTCCAATTAATCATCTTATTAAATATGATTTGACCATATTTGACTTTATTTTATTATACGATAAAAAGATAACTTTTAAAAGTATTTCTTTTATGAGTGATTCTTATACATCCATATATGAAAAGTAAACATAAAAAAAACAACAGTCTGTCTACTCATTTGTAAACAAACTGTTGTTCGTTGCCTAGCGGCGTCCTACTCTTGCGGAGGTTAAACCTCAACTACCATCGGCGCTAGAGAGCTTAA
>NZ_JAXHDE010000008.1:0-125862 GCF_037072005.1 Pseudogracilibacillus sp. SO10305
CATCATTAGTTTGATGTTTTAAAAGATCAGTTACAGTAATGTCACTAAAATCTAAAGAGTAATTATAAAAGGCACCTTTTATTTTTGAGGTGTCTTTTGTGCAGAGAAAAATTATATAATGATGAATATTTATTTTAATCCAGATAAATATTTATGTATAATTAAAAATTCATAAAAACTAAGGAGAACTTATGCTTATGGTGTTTATGTTCACATAGAAAAGAAATTTATTTTATAGTGTTTAAAAATATTTACCATATTGACTTACTATATTATTTGTATTACAATAAAATGAAATATGAAATGAGAATTTGATTCAATGTAGTTTTAAAAGTCAGAATAATCAAACTATTACTCATTAGGGGGTGTTTGATAAAAATTATTTGTTAAGAATAAGTTACTATATCGATAAAAATGGGAGGATAAAATGAAAAAAAACAAAAATGTATTATTTCTGTTAACTGTGTTCATAGGTTTGTTGGTCGCTTGTAGTAATAATTCTGGTGTATCAAAAAATTCATCAACTAATGATGAAAAAAGTGGTAATGTTTCCTTGAAGTTAGCACATACTCAGGCGGACACACACCCTGTTCATACTTCTATGGAAGAATTTGCCGATTTAGTAGAAGAAAAAACTAATGGTGAGGTTGTTATTGAAATTTTTCCAAATGGACAGCTAGGTGATGAAAGGCAGCTTATAGAATCAATACAATCTGGTGCTATTGAAATGACAAAAGTGTCTTCAAACTCTTTGGAAAATTTTGAAGAAATATATTCTATTTTTAGTATCCCTTATTTTTTTGATGATATGGAACATGGAAGGAATTTTATGAATAGTTCTAATACGGAATCTTTATTTAAGTCGACAACAGGTTTGGACTTACTAGGTATTACTTGGTACGATGCTGGCGTTCGAAATTATTATACAAAAGATAAGTCTATTGAAAAACCAGAGGATTTAAAAGGTTTAACAATGAGAGTGTTATCAAGTGAAGTTTTAATAGAAACAGTGGAAACTTTAGGTGGTAGTGCAACTCCGTTGGATTGGGGAGAACTCTATACCGCTATCCAACAAGGAGTAGTAAATGGTGCGGATAGTGGCGTCGTACCATTTACAGAAAGTAACTTGGGTGAGGTAGCAAAGCATTTTAGCTTTACAGAACATGTATTTTCTCCCGATATTTTAATTATTAAAAATACATTATTTGAAGGGCTTTCGAATGAACATCAACAAGCCATATTATCTGCTGCTGAGGAGTCAACAGCATTTCATAATGAAACATGGGAACAAGAAAGGCAAGATGCGATAAAAGCTTCAGAAGATATGGGTGTTACCTTTTATTATCCAGATTTAGAACCTTTTGCTGAAGTGCTAAATCCAATAAAAGAAAAGTATGTTTCTGATAATGAAGAGATTGCTGATATGTTAGATTTAGTGGAAAAAGTAAAATGATGTTAATTTAAAGTTAAAAAAGGGATGAGTCTAATGAAGATAATAAAGAAAACTTTAGATAGAATATTAGAGTCATTAATGTATGTAATTTTAATAAGTATGGTACTAATAACATTGTGGCAGGTAGTATCTCGAGCAATACTAAAAAACCCCGCCAGTTTCACAACTGAATTTTTAAGATATGCACTACTTTGGTTAGCCTTGTTAGCCGCGGCATATGCATTTGGTAAAAAAGCCCACTTATCAATATTGTTTGTGAAAGACAAATTAAACGGCAATACACTTAGGATATTAAATCTATTTACAGAAAGTATTATATTATTTTTTTCATTTACAGTTTTAATATATGGAGGATCAAAAGGTGTTATACAAGGTATGGCAGAAAAATCATCTACCTTACCCATTGAAATGGGATACGTTTATATAGTATTCCCTTTATCGGGAACATTTATTATATTATATTGTTTAATTCATTTGCTAGATTTATTTAAGATTGATAAAACAATAACTAAAGAAAATAAAGTCCAGAATACAACGATGTAATTTTAAGAGTGAATAGAATTAAATAAAGACATGTGTGATGAAACACGAACTAGTTGTTTAAAAGAAAATATTCAATTTTTCTAGTTCGTGTCTCAGATAATATATTTTCTTTTATTCCCTATAAATGTTTTTTGAGAAAATAACATTATAAATAAAGGATGATAAAATTGGCACTAGAAATTGGTTTAATTTTATTAATTGTATTTTTGTTTTTGCTTATATTAGGTGTACCAATTGCAATTAGTTTAGCCATCCCAACTATTGTGACGATGTTAACATTATATCCTTTTGAAGTAACTGCATTTACCGCAACTCAATCATTATTTAATTCAATTGCTAGTTTTACGCTAATTGCAATTCCTTTTTTTGTTATGTCAGGAGTAATAATGAGTCATGGGGGAATTTCTCAACGATTAATTAATTTTGCGAAAGTATTAATTATGCAACTTCCTGGATCTTTAGCCCATGCAAACGTTGTGGGAAATATGTTATTTGGAGCTATTTCTGGCTCTGCTGTGGCATCAGCAGCTTCAATAGGGGGAGTAATGAATCCTCAACAGGAAAATGAAGGTTATGATAAAGAGTTTTCTGCATCCGTTAATATTTCATCTGCTCCAACAGGTTTATTAATTCCGCCGAGTAATACATTAATTTTATTTTCCCTTGTTAGTGGTGGGACATCGATTGCTGCTTTATTTGCTGCAGGATATATTCCTGGTATTCTATGGGGACTAGGTGTAATGTTTGTTGCGTATTTTATAGCAAAAAAGAAAAAGTACCCTGTGTCAGGCAAGATAAGTCTGAAGGCTGGGATAAAAGTTTTTGTTGAAGCAATACCTAGCTTATTATTAATTGTTATTGTAATTGGTGGTATTATCTTTGGAATATTTACACCCACAGAAGCAGCGGCAATTGCTGTTCTATATTCTTTTATTTTAATGCTCTGTTATAGAACGTTTAGCTTTAAAAAGATTCCTACTATTTTGAAGGAAACAATCAATGTCACAGGAGTTATTATGTTTTTAATAGGGGCGTCATCAATGATTATTCATATTTTAACTGTAGCTGGAATTCCAAAAGCTATAACAAATTCAATATTAAGTATTACAGATAATAAAATTATCATAATACTAATTATCCTATCAATTCTTTTATTTGTTGGAACATTTATGGATGTAGCGCCTGCAGTTTTAATTTTTACGCCTATATTTTTGCCTATTGTCCAAAGTTTTGGAATGGATGTCGTACATTTTGGAATTGTTATCGTATTTGCGATGTGTATAGGGAGTATCACACCTCCGGTCGGAACAATATTATTTGTAGGGTCTAGTATTGCCAAAGTCAAAATTGAACAATTAATAAAACCTATGCTTCCTTTTTATGCAATAATTATTTTAGTTCTTTTAGTTGTAGCTTTTATACCACAATTAAGTTTATTTATTCCGAAATTAATAGGTTTGATGTAAAGCAAGTATAAAGGAGAATATAAACAATTGGAGGAGTTATATGCGTGTTTTAATAGGGTGTTTTTATCAGGAATCTACCACTTTTAACCCTTTTTTAATGGAAAAAGGGGACTTTGTATTTTCGGAAGGGATAGATTCAAAATATAGAAGTCCTGCCACAAAGATATTTGAAGATAGAGGAGTTGAGGTGATCCCTACTATTTATGCTACTGCTAACTCTGGTGGGCGTCTCTCTTTAGATGCTTATACATTTTTTGCTGAAAAAATTATAAGTGTACTAAGGAAAGAAGATAAAATTGATGGTGTATGGTTGCATTTACATGGAGCTACTGAGGTCGAAGGTTTAGGGTCTGGAGAAATTGCGTTATTAAAAGAAATTCGTGAAATTATTGGTGACGATATTCCTGTTTCATTAACATTAGATTTACATGGGAATATTGATGAGGAAATCATATATTTGGCTAATATTATTCGATCTTATAGAACAGTTCCTCATACAGATCAACAAGAAACAGAGGAAATCACAGCCAATACACTTATTGATTGTATTAAATCAAAAAATTTGATAACTCCAATTTATAAAAGGATACCAATAATTGTTCCAGGTGAAAAAGGAACTGGGAAAACTGAGCCGATGAAATCCATTTTGAAGAAATTATGGGAAATTGACGAGAGGGAAGGTATTTTAATTACAAATTTCTTTAATGGACATGCATGGACCGACGCACCTCATACTTCTGCTTCGGTAGTTATAATTCCAAAATCAGATAAATATAGAAAATTAGCAAAGGAAGCAGCAACAGAACTCGCCACTTTTATATTTAACTTAAGGAATGAATTTAAATTTCCGAATATTACTTTAGAACCGTTAGAGTCCATTAAAAAAGCAATAGATTCAGATGTTAAGCCCGTTTTTATTTCTGATTCAGGAGATAATACTACTGGTGGTGCTCCAGGAATAAATACTGTGTTATTAAGGATTTTAACACAATTAGATTTAAAAAGTAAAAGAGTATTGGTTGCCTCCATCTTTGATGAAAGAACGTACATGTCACTCAAGGAACATGATATTGGTGAATATGTAACTTGCCATATAGGAGTAAACTATAATGAAGATAGTGCACCTGTACTAATAAAAGGTAGAGTAAAAGCAAATGGAGATTTATTGGGATTTTACACATCGAAAGATGATGTAGTTGGAAAAGTAATTACAATTGCTTCTAACAACATTGATATAGTTATAGGTAATCTTGGATATTCCTTTACAACAATTAACCATTTTATAAGTGCTGGTTTGGATATTCACTCATATGATGTAATTATAGTTAAGCAAGGCTATTTATTTGATGAGTTAAGTGAGATAGCAGAGTTAGAAATTATGGCATTATCTCCTGGAGCAACTTATCAGATATTAGAGAAGTTAGATTTTAAATATTTAAGAAGACCTATGTATCCATTAGATTCCATATAATAATGTTAAAATGTAAGTGAGTTTCTATCTGAGATTTCTGATGTAAATCTATATCTCAGATGGAAACTCACTTTTTGCTATAGTAATTTAAATAAAGGAATTTTTAATCCGTGAAAAAACAATTGCAATGTATGAATTAATATTGAAGGGGTTTTATAAATATAAGCTCTTAACAGTACGATTTATATGAATCAATTTCTATTTTTTTCATCATGTAGAATTTTTTCTCTAACATAACTTAAATGTTTATATAATTGATGGAAAGCTTCTATTGGATCCCTCTTTTTTAGTGCTTCATAGATAGCTTCATGATGTCTAACGGTCTTCTCTTGTTCTCTATATTTTATTAAGCGATCGGTTTTATCATGTGCATATAACAAGGGATCAATCATTCCTTCAACTATCTGATTGTCAGCACTATATGCAATAATACGGTGGAACTTTTTATCATACATACCGTAATTGTTATCCTCAGAATATTTAATTCGATTAATTGTTTCTCTTAATTCATCTAGTTCCTTATCTGTAATTTTTTCAGCAGCCAATGTAATTAATCCTAATTCAAGTGTCATTCTTGCTTCAATAATAGCTGGAATATTATTTATAGAAATAGCTAACATTGCTTTAAAAGGAGCACTATCCACCTTATCATTAATAAAAGTGCCCCCACGCGGTCTTCGATTAATAATTCCTAAAGACTCTAATGAACTAAATGCTTCTCTTAAAACTGGTCTACTTACATCAAATTGATTGATTAAATCAATTTCTGAAGGTAATTTATCACCAGGTTGTAATTGTCCCTCAACGATTAAGTAAATAATCTTATCTAATACTTGTTGTGACAAAGTAACTCGATTGATTGTTTCCATTTTAAATTCATCCATATTTCTCGCTCCTTCGAAAAAAGTTTGTAATGGGTGTACAAGAAGTACAATTATAATTTTAAAAACAAAATAATCAATATTATCTGAAAACTTTATTGACTGGATTGTTTATTTGTATTACAATAATACCATAATATTTGGTGGATGTTAATTTTTTTGCGATTTCTTTCTGTGTTTAATTAGAATTATATTAATGGGAGGAGTTTAATAATGAGTGTTGAAAAAAAGATCCATGAAGCAGAAGATATGCCATTCGGGATGAAACAGCTTCTTACAAGTATCACACATTTAAAAGAAAATGAAAAAGTATTGGTAATTACCGATGATAATACGAAAGATATTGGAGAATTTGTATACAAACATGCAAGTCGATTTTTTGAAACAACGATGATTTGCATGAAGCAGAGAACAAATCATGGAGAAGAACCACCTGAAGCAGTTAGTAAAGCAATGCAAAATTGTGATGTTGCATTTGGTGCTACTACAATGTCAATGTTTCATACGAAAGCTAGAATAGAATCTAGCAAATTAGGACGTATGAGATGGGTAGGAATGCAAGATTATGAATTTTCTATGTTCGAGAAAGGTGGACTTACTGCAAATTTTGATGAGATTGAAGCGGAAATTAATCGAGTTGCCGAACATTTTCAAGGAGAAACATTCCGCTTAACATCTGTTGGTGGTACAGATATGACATGCAGTGTGAGAGGTCGATCACCAGTGTTTGATTATGGTACATCCAGAAAACCAGGGTCTGCATCATTTCCACCAAATGCGGAAGTTGCTTTAGGTCCAGTAGAAGGTACAGCAAATGGGATTTTAGTATTTGATGGGAGTATTCCACATCCACTGATTAACGTATTAAAAGAACCTGTTATTTGTAAAGTAGAAGATGGAAATATAACTGAAATAACTGGCGGAAAAGAAGCGAATATTTTAGAGGGAATTTTAGCTGGATATAATGATCCTACTGTTTATAATGTTGCAGAATTAGGCTTAGGTTTAAATAGAAAGAATGTTATTTGTGGCAGAATGGCTCCTGATGAAGGATCATATGGAAATATTCATATTGGTATTGGTAAAAATTTAAATTTTGGTGGACATGTAGATTCGCCATTACATTTAGATTTATTAATTCGGACAGTAACGATTGAAATTGATGGAAGGCTTATTATGAAGGAAGGAAATCTACAAGTTTAAGATAATTTATTATAAATGAAAGAGGGAATATATATGCGTTTAAAGGATAAGGTAACAATTATAACAGGTGGGAGTCAAGGTATTGGTGAACAAATTGGACATACATTTGGAGAACAAGGGGCAAAAATTGTAATCGCTGACATTAATAAAGAATCAGGACAAGATGCAATAAAAAAATTAAAAGAGAAAAACATTGAAGCTATTTTTGTACAGACAAATGTTTCAAGTGAGGAAGCTGTGGTAAATTTAATTAATCAAACAATAGAAAGATTTGGTGGTATAGATATTTTAGTTAATAACGCTGCGGCAAATATTCGTAAATCAGCTGAAGAAACTTCGTTTGATGAGTGGAGACACGTTTACGGAGTGAATATCGATGGGCCATTTCTTTGTTCTAAATATGCTGTTCCAGAAATGAGAAAACGTGGTGGGGGTGCAATTGTAAATATTGCCTCTTGGCATGCAGATAAAACAATTACTCGCTTTGCGGCATATGCAAGTTCAAAAGGGGCTCTTACTGCGTTGACAAGACAAATGGCATTAGATTGTGGAAAAGATAATATTAGGGTGAATGCAGTATTACCTAGTAGTGTTGATACGCCAATGTTTTATGTGACACTTGATGCACTGCCAGATCCAGAAAAGGCATTAAAAGAAACATTGGATTATCAACCATTAGGAAGATTAGGAACAGCGGAAGATATTGCGAATGCAGCGTTATTTTTAGCTTCAGATGAGGCAGCATATGTTAGTGGTCATTCATTGCGTGTTGATGGTGGTACATATGTAAAAGTAGCAAGACCATTAATATTTGATTAAGAAAGTTAAGATGTTATAAAGATGTAAAACATCAATTCTGATTTCTGTTTAATTAAAGGAAGACATTGATTTTCCACTCAAATTGGTTAGTAATATTTATCAATAAAACAAGATAAATGTAACTAACCTTTTTGTTTCGATAATAATCGAAAATTTAATTATTTGATAAAATCATATTGACTTATAATTTATTTGTCTTACAATAATAATTACAAGAAAAATCTGAATATTTTAATAAAAGGGAGGAATAAGAAGTGGGAAGCTCAATTGAAAGGTTAAGTCAAGTTGTTTTAGGACAAATAAGAATAGTTTCCGAAAAAGCTAAAGCGCTTGAGGAGAATGGTATGGATGTAATTCATCTCGAAATAGGAGAGCCTGATTTTAATACACCAAATCACATTGTGGAAGCGGCGCAAAAGGCTCTTACAGATGGGAAGGTACATTACGCTCCGAATAGAGGGTTACCTAATTTGAGAAAGTTAATTGCAAACAAGTTGTTAAATGAAAATAATTTAACTGTTAATGCTGATAAAAATATAATTATGACGCAAGGTGCAGCAGAAGGACTAGCAATTGCCTTTTTTGCAACATTAAATCCAGGAGATGAAATAATTATTATTGAACCATCCTTTACATCTTATGAAAATCTAGCACATCTAGTAAATGCTAAACCTGTTAGTGTGAAAACTTATGAAAGTAATAATTGGATTGTGAATCCAGATGATATTCGTGCTGTTATAACACCAGATACGAAGGTTGTTTTATTAAATAGTCCGAGTAATCCGACAGGTGCTGTCTATCCGAAAGAAACATTAGAAGAAATCGCTAAAATAGCAATAGAAGAAGATTTAATTGTTATTTCAGATGAAATTTATGAAAAAATTATTTATTCATCAGAAGGCCATTTTTCTATAGGGTCTATCAGTGGGATGGAAGACCGGACTATTACTATCAATGGATTTTCTAAGGCATACTCAATGACTGGCTGGCGTTTAGGATATATTGTTGCAAATGAATCATTGATTACAAGTATGCTAAAAGTTCACCAATATGTAGTGACATGTGTACCAACATTTACACAATACGGTGCGGTAGCAGTATATGAACAGCATGAATTAAGTGAAGAAGAAGTTCGTAAGATGCGAGAGGCTTATAAAATAAGGAAAAACATAGTTTACGAAGGTCTTCGTTCAATCGATGGAATTACATTAGCTAATCCAGAAGGAGCCTTTTATGCATTTCCTAATATCAGCAAATTTGGTTTAAGTTCAAAAGATTTTGCTACAAGATTGTTGGAGGAAGAAGGGGTAGCAACGGTACCGGGTTCTGTGTTTTCTGATGTTGGTGAAGGATATGTGAGAATATCTTATGCAGCATCGGAAGCACAATTAAAAGAAGCAATAAAAAGAATAGAACGATTCGTTAAAAATATAAAATAGAGGTGTAGATAAATGACGAGACATGGTGGAAAAAGTATTGTTGAAGTAATGAGGGCTGAGGGTGTAACGAAGATTTTTGGCGTTCCGGGTGAAAGTTTCTTAAATGTATTGGACGCAATTTATGAGGAACCAACGATGGAGTTTATTTCAGGTCGGCAAGAGGGCGGCGTTTCTTTTATGGCAGAAGCTTATGCTAAAGCGACTAATGATGTTGGAGTTTGTATGGCAACACGAGGTCCTGGTGCGACAAATTTATCAGCAGGATTGCATACCGCACAACAGGATTCTACGCCAATTGTGGCATTATTAGGCCAAGTTGAACGTACATTTAAAGAAAGGGAAGCTTTCCAAGAAGTAGATTTTGCTTCATATTTTAAGCATTTATGTAAATGGGCAGTAGAAATTGATGACGCTAACAGAATACCAGAAATTCTACATCGTGCTTTTCATGTTGCGCGTTCAGGACGTCCGGGTCCAGTTGTTGTATCATTACCGGAAGATATGCAAGATGATATTGTAGAAGATATTAGACATGAAATATATAAACCGATTCGTGTAAATAGGCCTAGGACTGAAAATGAATTAATAGTCCAAGCCGCTGAAGAAATCAATAAAGCGAAGAAACCAATCATTATTGCAGGAGGTGGAGTTATATTATCCAAAGCAACAGATAATTTAATTGAACTTTCTGAAAGATTACATATTCCAGTTGCAACCGCATTTAGAAGATTTCATGCTTTTCCAAATACTCACGAGCATTATGCAGGTACGCTAGGCTTGGGTGCTATGGATGGTTTGGCATCATATATAAAGGAAAGTGATTTAGTTATTGCCCTAGGTACAAAATTTTCACAAATGACTACAAATGATTACACTTTATTAAATGAAACAGGAAAACTAATCCATGTAGATATTTCACCAGATACATTAGGGAAAGTATACAACGCGACATTACCTATTGTTGCTGATGTAAATGAATTTTTAAAAGATTTATTGAATATTGTAAATGAAAATGTAAGTGAAGAAAGAAAAGAAAATTTACGTAATATTAACAATCTTTATAAACAATTTTCAACACCTATTTTAACCAATCAAGAAAATTTTGCAGATTTAAAAAGTGTTGTAAACACATTAATAAAAACATTGCCTGAAGATGCAATTATTACTAGTGATGCAGGGAACTTCTTCTCGTGGATATCTAGGTACTATAGGTTTAATGATAAAAATATTTATTTAGGTCCTACGTCTGGAGCGATGGGTTATGGTTTACCTTCCGCTATTGGAGCAAAAATAGCTTATCCTGAAAAAACAGTAGTTTCATTATCAGGTGATGGTGGATTTATGATGACAGTACAAGAATTTGAAACAGCTGTTAGATATAATCTCCCTTTTGTACATATTATTGCAAACAATAATATGTATGGAACAATTAGAGCACACCAGGAAAGAAGATTTCCTGATCGTGTTATTGCTACTAATTTATCGAATCCTAACTATGGTGAATTTGCAAATATATTCGGCGGCTATGGAGAAAGAATCGAACGAAATGAAGAATTTCCTGCAGCATTAGAGCGAGCTATTCAATCGAATAAACCTGCAATTATTGAAATAGCGACTAATCCAAAAATTTTATCGGCCAAAGTAGAGGAAGATCTTAGAGTTAAAGGCGAATTAAAATAGATCAATATAACAAATAAGAGGTGAGATGTTCGTATGTTATATATTAATGGTGAATGGTTGGAAACAGAGGGGACTTTAATAGTTAGTAATCCGGCTACTGGAGAGAAAATTGATGAAGTATTTACAAGTGGTACGGAAGAGGCTCAATTAGCAATTGACTCTGCCGAAGAAGCAATGGAACATTGGGCAAAAAAAACTGCTAAAGAGCGTTCTCAATATTTAATTAGAACATCTGAAATTATTAAATCAAGAATAGATGAAATTGCTGAAGTTATAACAAAAGAGATGGGTAAACCTTTGTACGAGGCAAAAGGAGAAATATTGTTAGCAACAGATTATTTGGAGTGGTATGCAGAGGAAGGAAAAAGAATCTATGGAGAAACAATTCCCGCTTCCGCATCAGATAAAAGATTAATGGTTATAAGGCAGCCAGTTGGTGTAGTTGGGGCAATTACACCTTGGAATTTTCCAATTGCAATGATTACAAGAAAAATTGCTCCTGCTTTAGCAGCAGGTTGTACAGTTGTTTTAAAGCCAGCATCTGCAACGCCTTTAACAGCAATTGAAGTTTTTAAGGCGTTTCACGAAGCGGGTTTGCCAAAAGGTGTTGTAAATTTACTGCATGGATCTGCGAGTAAAGTTGTGGGAGTGTTAATGGACTCCCCTGTTGTTAGAAAAATAACATTTACTGGTTCAACAGAAGTTGGGAAACATTTAATGAAACAATCTGCAGATACGATGAAAAAAATCTCAATGGAGCTTGGAGGACATGCGCCTTTCATTGTATTTGAGGATGCAGATTTAGAGCAAGCGGCAGAAGCGGCGATTGCAAGTAAATTTAGAAATGCTGGTCAAACGTGTGTTTGTACAAATAGAATTTATGTACAAAAAAGTGTTGTTAATGATTTCTCTGACATTTTAAAGGATAAAATGAGTAAACTTACAATTGGAAACGGTTTAAATGAAGGAGTAACTATTGGGCCTTTAATTGATCAAGAAGCGGTTGATAAAGCTGAGACTCATGTAAAAGATGCACAGGAAAAAGGAGGTAAAGTTTTAATTGGTGGTGAGCGATTAGATAATGATGATTTTAATAATGGGAGCTTTTTTGAACCTACATTAATTGTTAATGCAAATCATTCAATGAAAATTTCTTTTGAAGAAACATTTGGACCGGTTGTGCCAGTTTTTGCGTTTGATACAGAAGAAGAAGTAATACAAAAGGCAAATAATACAGTGTATGGATTAGCATCGTATATTTTTAGTAATGATATAAATCGAGTATATCGAGTTATGGAGAATTTAGACTATGGAATAATTGGTGTAAATGATCCACTTCCGACTGTAGCACAAGCACCATTTGGCGGTGTCAAGGAATCTGGAGTTGGAAGAGAAGGCGGAAGACATGGCATTGAAGATTACTTGGATTATAAATATATATCAATGCAGTTAAAAATTTGAAATAAGTATGGTAAAAGCCCCCGATAATAAGAGGATGGTGAAAACGTTGAGTAAGAAGAGTGGTACGGCATATGGAGATGCAGGATTTAGTGAATTTATTAAAATGGCATTTAGACGTCATCTAGGTCATGATGAATCAGATTATAAAAAGCCTGTGATCGGTATAGCTAATACATTTAGTGAAGTAAACCGTTGTCATAGTCATGTTAAACCAATGATAGAAGTATTAAAACAAGGCGTTATTATGGCTGGGGGAACTCCTTTAGAATTCCCTATTATTTCCTTAGGAGAAATGTTTATTAGTCCAACTACAATGCTATATAGGAATTTAGTAGCGATGGATGCTGAAGAGATGATTAAAGCTCAACCGATTGATGGCGTGGTTTTAATCGGCGGTTGTGACAAAATGACACCAGCATTATTGATGGGGGCAGCAAGTGCGAATAAACCTTCTATTTTATTTACTGGTGGACCGATGAATAATGGTGAATATAAGGGGCGAACGTTAGGAGCATGTTCCGATTGTAGATTCTTTTGGCAAGAATTTAAAGCCGGAACGATTACCGAAGAAGAGGTGAACGAAATTAATGAAGAATTAGCTCCAACGGCTGGGCATTGTATGGTAATGGGCTCAGCAAGCACTATTGCTTCATGTTCTGAAGCGTTAGGTATGATGATGCCTGGTGGAGCAACAATTCCGGCAACTGAAAATAAGAGAATGCATTTAGCAAGAGAGACAGGAAAACAAATTGTACGACTAGTGGAACAGGATATAAAACCCTCCGATATTATGACAAAAGAGAACTTTGAGAATGCAATAAAAGTATTAATGGCAATTGGTGGTTCAACAAATGCTGTAATTCATCTAATCGCTATTGCCAAAAGATTAGATATTCATCTTGATTTACAGTTGTTCGATGAAATAAGTAAAGAAACTCCATTAATTGCGAATATGAGACCTGCGGGAAATTACCAAATGGAAGATTTATATCGTGCTGGTGGTATTCCGGTCGTTTTGAAAGAATTACAGAATCAACTTCATACAAATCAAATAACTGTTACTGGAAAAACTCATGAAGAGAATCTATTACATGTTGAAATAGATGAAGTGTATCGAGATATTATAAAATCAGTTGACGATCCGGTATATGCTGATGGTGGAATAGCGGTTTTAAAAGGTAACCTATCTCCAAATGGTTCTATTATTAAACCGAAAGCAGTTATTAACCAGAAGCTATTAAAACATAAAGGGCAAGCAATTGTATTTGAGTCCATTGAAGATATGGAAGAAAGAGTGAATGATCCAAATTTACAAGTTTCAGAAGATAATGTACTTGTCTTAAAAAATGCTGGTCCAATAGGTGCTCCCGGTATGCCAGAAGCAGGGATGATTCCCATACCACAGAAGCTTTTAAAACAAGGTGTAAGGGATATGTTACGACTATCTGATTGTAGAATGAGCGGTACAGCATTTGGTGCAGTTGTCTTACATGTAGCTCCTGAAGCGGCAGTGGGAGGGCCGATAGGTATTATACAAGATGGAGATTGGATTGAATTAAATGTAGAAGAAAGAGAGTTGTCGTTACTAATTTCAGATGATGAACTTAGGGAAAGATTAGCCACATTTGAGCGAAATGAATATAAAGATCGTGGATATTCATGGTTGTATCGTAATCACGTTTTACAAGCAGATGAGGGATGTGATTTTGACTTTATGTTACCTACATTTAATAAAAGAGAGGAGAGGGATTAATTTAATGAAGAAATACAAAGTTGCATTAATAGGCTATGGTTTTTTAAGTGATATTATTGCAAAAGCGATTACAGAAGGCCCATTGAATGAATTCGAACTTGTTGGAGTTCTTGGTAGAACAGAAGAAAAAGTGAAAGATTTTGCCGCAACATATGATTGTGAGCCGTGTAATGAAATTGATGAATTAATGGCTTTGAAACCAAACTACACTATTGAGGCATCCACCCCAGATGGATTAAAACAGTATGCAGAAGAGATACTTAATGCTCAATCACATTTAATCGTTCTATCGATTGGCGCTCTTGCGGATGAAGTATTTTATAACAAGATTGAACGTATTGGAAAAGAAAACAATAAGAAAATTTATCTTGCTAGTGGTGCTGTAGGTGGTTTTGATGTCTTACAAACGGCAGGATTGATGGGTAAAATAAAAGCTAGAATGACCTCTAAAAAAATGCCACGCGCCTTAAAGAAGACAAGAGATTATGATCCAAGGTTACAGCATATTACAGAACCAAAAGAAGTTTTTTTGGGAACAACAAGAGAAATTATGGATTTTATGCCGAATGGATTGAATTTATCCATAGCCACTGCATTGGCTAGCGCAGGAATTGATGAAACGGAAATGAGAGTTATAGCAACACCAAATTTTGAAGGAGATGAATATAAAGTAGAAGTTCAATTAGATGATGAAATTTGGATTGAATTAGATGTATATTCAAAGACCTCAGCAATTGCGGGATGGAGTGTTGTTACAATATTGAAGAATATTGAATCGACTTTTGTAATATGATAAAAAATAACATTCTATAAAGTATACATATATGTCATGCTTTAATGTGAATGTTATTTATGTAAGGAGTATTTGAAGCGCTTACATCATGTTGTGGAATGATTTATATTTGCTATTAAAAATGGGGGGAAACATATGAAAAAACTATGTTTTAGCTTTATATTGTTGATAGTGTTGGTATTAGTGGCTTGTGGAAGTAACAGCTCTGGAGGGAATGGAAATTCAAATAATAAAGAAGGTTCTTCAAGGGATTCAATAACATTAAAATTAGCGGATATTCAACCGGATGGTTTTCCAACAGTTGTAGGAGCAGAGGAATTTGCTAAATTAGTCGAAGAAAAAACAGATGGACGTTATAAAATTGATGTATATGCAGGAGGACAATTAGGAGACGAAAAAAGTATTATTGAGGAGCTTCAACTAGGATCAATGGATTTGGCTAGAGTCAATGGTGTTCCGTTAACAGAATTTAACGACAAAATTGGAGTTCTTAATTTACCATTTTTATTTGAAACACAAGAAGAGAAGTGGGATGTATGGACAGGTGAAGTAGGAGAAGAAATTTTAGAATCCTTTTTAGATAATAATATGATTGGATTGGCATTTTATGATAATGGTGAACGTTTCTTCTATAGTAATAAAAAGGCAATTAAAGGTTTAGATGAAATTAAGGGGCAAAAAATCAGAGTTCAAGAATCAGAATTAGCAATTGATATTGTTGAAGCGCTTGGTGCTTCTGCAACACCAATGGCGTATGATGAGGTCTATTCAGCAATTCAAACTGGTGTAATTGATGGCGCGGAAAATAACTTCCCTAGTTTCTATACCTCGGGACATTATGAGGTAGCTAATTATGCAACATTGCCTGGTTATCAATCGGTACCTGAAGTGTTAGTAGGATCAAAAGAATTATGGGATAGTTTGAGTGATGAAGATAAACAACATTTCAAAGATGCAGCAATGGAATCGATTGATACGCAAAGAGAGGCATGGGATGAACTTGTAATTGAATCCCAAGAAGAAATTGAAGCAAATGGTAATGAAATCGTTGAAATAAACGATATTGAACCATTAAGGGAAGCGGTACAATCAGTTTATGAAAAGCATGGGGAAGTGTATAAAGATCTTTTAGATAAAATTTTAGAAGAAAACTAGAAGCTGGAGCTACGACAAATATAAAATATTCTGAAGGTGATACATTTTCGTGTGCCATATATACTTTTGTCGTAGCTTCTTTTATATTCTTAACAGAAGGAGAGGGAAGTGTAATGGGTGCAATTAAAAAGGTAATGAATGTACTTGATAGGATATTACTAATTATAGCGCTCACGATGCTAGCTAGTATGACACTCATCATACTTTATCAAGTGTTTTCAAGGCAATTATTAAGTTATACTCCAGCCTGGTCAGAAGAGTTGTCCAGAGTTCTGTTTGTCTGGGTAGCATTCTTTGGTATTGCTTATGGTTTTAAACATAAATTACATATAGGTGTTGGATTATTAGCGGAAATGTTACCTGAGTTCATACAAACAATATTTGATATATTAGCAAAAGTTACTATTATTATTTTTGGTATTTTAATGATTTATTATGGGATTAATTTTACAGTATTGATGATGGATTCAACCTTACCAGGATTAAGGCTGCCTTCAAGTGTACTATATATTGTAATCCCTATAACAGGGATGTATATCCTTTTATATGGTATTGAACTGTTATTCGTGAAAGGGCTCCATCAAGACTATCATGATGAACAGGAAGGGGATGAATGATATGGAAATATATATTTTAATAGGAAGTTTTGTGTTGTTGTTAATATTAAGGTTCCCAATTGCATTAACATTAATTGTTTCATCCTTACTGACAGGTTTGTACATGGATGTACATCTAGCCTCGTTAATTCAAAAGATTGTTGGTGGACTTAATTCATTTTCATTATTAGCGATACCATTTTTCATTTTAGCTGGTGAGATAATGAATGAGGGAGGAATTTCTCGAAGACTAATTAACTTTGCTAATGTCATTATTGGAAAGATCCGCGGGGGTTTAGCAATGGTAAATGTTTTGGCTAGTACTTTTTTTGGCGGAATTTCAGGATCTGCACTTGCAGATACATCATCAATTGGTTCAGTTATGATTCCAATGATGAAAAAACAAGGGTATGATGCAGATTATTCTGTTGCTGTAACTGTATCTAGTTCTGCCCAAGGTGTAATGATACCTCCAAGTCACAACATGATTATTTTTTCATCAGCAGCTGGTGGTGTTTCTGTAGGGGCACTTTTTATGGGGGGATTATTACCCGGATTATTACTTGGTTTTGTACTCATGATTATCACATATGTACTTGCTGTAAAGAGAAAATATCCAAAAGGTGAGGCAATTGATAAAAAAGAAATTCCTAAAATATTATTCGATGGCTTATTGGGGTTATTTACAATAGTGATTATTATGGGTGGTATTTTAACAGGTATGTTTACCGTAACAGAATCAGCTGCTATTGGAACATTGTATGCTTTTATTATTACATTTTTTGTTTATCGAGATATTAAAATTACAAGAATGGGAATTATTTTGAAAAATACTTTCAAAGTTTTATCAATGGTCTTGTTTTTAGTAGGAGCATCGGCAGCATTTGGGCACATGTTAGCATTATTAAAAGTGCCATTATTAGTTTCAGAACTACTTATTGGTATATCACCAAGTCCAGCCGTAACTATCTTAATGATTATTATTATATTGTTATTATTAGGAATGATAATGGATATGGCTCCTTTAATTTTAATTGCAACTCCTATTTTATTGCCGGTTGCAATGGAAGTTGGAATGGATCCAGTTCATTTTGGAGTTTTACTAATCTTATGTTTAGCAATTGGATTAATTACTCCACCAGTTGGAACCGTTTTATTTGTTGGTTCTGCTATAGGGAGATTACCGATTGAAAAAACTAGTAAAGGATTAATTCCTTTTTATGCTGCAATGATAGTAGCGGTTTTAATCGTTGCGTATGTACCAAGTGTCTCTTTATATTTACCGAGCGTTTTTTTTAAGTAACTACTATATGAACATTTATAAAATGGAGGTATATCATTCATGAAAAATCGTATGGTACTGAAGGTTATAATGTTAATTGGATTATTAGTATTGTCAGCATGTGGTAATAAGGCCTCGACAAAAGAAGCAAATAATGGAGGGAATGATAATAGATCGAATGAAACAGTTATTTTTAAGTTAGCTGATATCCAACCAGAAGGATATCCAACAGTTTTAGGTGCACAAGAATTTGCTAGACTAGTAGAAGAAAAAACAGAAGGTCGTTATAAAATTGATGTTTTTCCAGGTGGGCAACTTGGCGATGAGAAAAGTATTATAGAAGAGATTCAATTAGGTTCGATGGACTTTGCTCGTGTAAATGGGGTACCTTTGACAGAATTTAACGATAAAATTGGAGCACTAAATTTACCATTTTTATTTGAAGATGCTAATGAAAAATGGGACGTTTGGTTGGGAGATGTTGGAGAAGAAATTTTATCCTCTTTTGAGGATAGTAATATGGTTGGTTTAGCGTTTTATGATAATGGAGACCGATTTTTCTATAGTGATGCAAAACCTATTAAAAATTTAAAAGATATAAAAGGACAAAAATTACGTGTTATGGAATCGGAAATGGCTATTGATACAGTAGAAGCATTAGGGGGATCAGCAACCCCGATGTCATATGATGAAGTATATTCCGCTATTCAAACAGGTGTTATTGATGGTGGAGAAAACAGTTTACCTAGTGTTTATACAGCTAAACATTATGAAGTTGCAGAATATTTAACAATCCCTGGATATCAGTCAGTACCGGAAGTTTTGATTGGTTCGCAGAAAGTATGGAATAATCTGAGTGATGAGGATAAAAAATTATTTAAAGAAGCTGCAATTGAATCAATTGACGTTCAACGAGAAGCTTGGGATGCATTGGTAGATGAATCTTTAGAAGAAATTGAAAAGAATGGAAATGAAATTATTGAAATAAATGATTTAGATGCATGGAAAAATGCTGTTCAACCTGTTTATGAGAAATATGAGGTGGAGTATAAAGATATTTTAGACAAGATTAGACATTAATGTTCTAGAGACCATTTATAAAGTTGGTGGGATTATATAATGAAAATAAAAGTAGGAATCATTGGGATGGGTTCTCAGGGAAGTTTTTATGCAGATGTCATTCAAAGTGGAAAAGTGAAAAATATGGAGTTAACCACTTTATGTAGTAGGAGCGAAGAAAAAAGAACATATTTCTCAAAAAAGTTTAAGAACATTGAGTTTTATAAAGATTATAACGAAATGTTTGATAGTGGTAATGTTGATGCGGTTATTATATGTACTCCACATTATTCTCACCCGAAAATTGCTAAAGCTGCGTTGAAAAAAAGTGTCCATATTTTGGTAGATAAACCAGCGGGTGTTGCAGCAAAAGATGTACGTTTATTAAATGATATTTCAGATCAGTATTCAAACTTAGCATATGGTCTAATTTATAATCAACGAACAAACCGTTTATATAGAGAGTTAAAAAAAGTAATAGATGAAAAACGTATTGGAAATATTCGTAATATACATTGGTTAAATACGGTGCATTGGCGCCCAGATGTTTATTACAAACAAAATACGTGGCGTGCAACATGGTATGGAGAAGGTGGAGGAGTTCTAATTAATCAAGCAGCACATCAAATAGATTTATTACAATGGTTGTTTGGCGTTCCAAAAAAACTTTTTGCAAAGTTAAAATTTGGATACCAGAGAAAAATTGCTGTAGAAGATGATGCGACATTAATCTTTGAATATGGTAATGGAGCAACAGGAATATTTGTTACACGTACTCATGATTTGTTAGGAACTGATCGTTTAGAAATTTTGGGTGATAAAGGGAAGATACTTGTGGAAAACAATAAGAGTATTATCATTAAAAGTTTGCATAAACCTGAAAAGGAGATGAATTTTGAAACGAAAATAGCAGATATCCCAAAAATTGTACAAAGTAACAATGTAGCAAGTATATATGAAGAAGAAGAGTTGTATTTCAAGGATATTTGGGGAGAGCAACATGTAGAAGTGTTTGAAAATTTCGCTAATAATATTTTATATCGAGAACCTCTTATTGCTCCAGGTTTAGAAGGAATTAATAGTGTACAGATATTAAATGCAGCATATTTATCAGGGTGGACAGAAAATGAGGTTACACTTCCTGTTGAAGAGGATTACTTTGAGAAAGTTTTACAAGAGCGAATTGAGATGGAAAGAAGGAATTAGTGTTATTAAAAAAGTAAGGTGCACTGTGAAGGATGTGGTTTGTGTTGGATAATAAATGGATTAATGTAGAACCGGGTGTACAAAGGAAAATCTTTCCTCCAGGAACTTCTATTATGATGATGGAGGTGAGATTTGAAAAAGGTGCGATTGGAAAAAAACATAAGCATATGCATGAACAACTTACGTATGTATTGGAAGGAAAGTTTAAATTCAATTTAAATGATAAGTATTATATTGTTGAAGAGGGAGAGACTATTTTCATTCCTTCAAATGTAGAACATGGTGTAGAAGCACATGTAGAGGGACGTTTATTAGACACATTCACACCGCTGAGAGAAGATTTATTGGAATAGTTTTAAAAGAATAATGCCGGATATTACTATATTTATCTAAAATTAGCCTTTCAACCTATTAAGCCACTTAATAGGTTGAAGGGTTCATTTTTATTTATGTTCATGTATCTTTGTACGTAAGCCTGTTTCATCTAATTTTAAAGCGACAACTTCATAGTTTGGAAGTTTTTCTTGCATTGTTTGTGCAACATTCACACCTTGTCCATTTGCGACGAAGGAGATCATTGTTGGACCTGCACCGCTAATTACAGTGCCATACGCACCAAGTTTTCTCGCTTCAGAACGGATTTCATAGTAGTTCGGAATTAATTTGGCGCGGTAGCTTTCATGAAATAAATCACTCTCCATCATTTTACCAGCTAATTCATAATCACCTGTTAAAAGGGCTGAGATCATTAAATTACTAACCCCACTAGCTGTAGCAGCGTCTTTCATTTCGAATTCTGTCGGTAATACTTTACGGGCATCTTCTGTTTTTAGTTCGAAGTTCGGTATATAGACGACTAAATCAGTATGAATGGCAGGTAACTTTTTGTATGTTGCTTCTTCACCCATTTTTACTGTTACGACGAAACCGCCTAATAATGCAGCAGCAACATTGTCTGGATGACCTTCAATTCGAACAGCATAGTCTAATTTTTCCTTCTCACTTAAATGTAAATGGCATAATTGATTTGCTAATTCGATTCCGGCGACAATCGCCGAAGCACTACTACCAAGTCCACGTGCTAGTGGGATTTCGCTCGTCATCTTCACATGGGAAGGTGGGAGCAAGGCATCATGCCAATCAGCGACAGTTTTTGCTACTTTGTAAATATAGTGATCTTCATAATTAGCAACTTCAGGAATCGTATCTGTTGCATGTGTAAATTTCCAATTTGTTGCACGTTCGACATCTAATGTTAAATAACGGCTAACCGCAACTCCAGCTGAATCGAATCCAGGTCCGATATTTGCTGAACTTGCAGGAACAGTGATTGTAAACATTTTATTTCCCTACCAATTTTTCAATATATTCTGTTACAGCTGCTTCATCATTCGGCAATGAAACAGGGTCAATTGTTACTTGTTCGATGGCAGTTTGTGGATCTTTTAAGCCGTTACCAGTTAAAATAGCAACAACTTTTGTACCTTTTGCAATCGTTCCGGCTTTTACTTGTTGGTACACACCAGCGATAGAAGCACATGATCCTGGTTCAGCAAAAATACCTTCTTTCGCAGGTAATGTTTTAAATGCTTGTAATATTTCTTCGTCGGAAACCGAAGTAATCATTCCTTTTGATTCGTCACGAGCATTTTCAGCTAATTGCCAGCTTGCAGGGTTTCCAATACGTATAGCAGTTGCAACTGTTTCAGGAGTTGTAATAGGTTCCCCTTTTGTAATTGCTGCAGCACCTTCTGCTTCAAACCCATAAATTTTTGGTAATGTGGAACCTTTTTTCTCGGCATATTCTTTGAAACCTTTCCAATATGCACTAATATTTCCAGCATTCCCGACTGGAATAGCTAAAATTTCTGGCGCTTCCCCTAATTGGTCAATAATTTCAAAAGCTGCTGTTTTTTGTCCTTCTAAACGATATGGATTGACAGAGTTAACAAGTGTTACTGGATAGTTTTTACTAATATTTTGTACCATCGTTAATGCATCATCGAAGTTCCCAGCGATTTGAACGATTTCAGCACCATACATAACTGCTTGTGCTAGTTTTCCCATCGCTACTTTCCCTTCAGGAATGACAACAACAGCCTTCATTCCCGCTTTTGCTGCATATGCTGCAGCCGCTGCCGAAGTGTTTCCAGTAGAAGCACAAATAACAGATGCACTACCATCTTCTTTCGCTTTTGCAACCGCCATAACCATACCACGGTCTTTGAAAGAACCAGTCGGGTTTAAACCTTCATATTTTCCGTATAATTCAATCCCTAACTCTTCTGATAGGTGAGGAAAATAAACGAGCGGTGTATTTCCTTCGTGTAATGTTAATGCAGGAGTTTCCTCAGAAACCGGTAGAAACTCTGCATATTCTTTAATTAGTCCTTGCCAATTTTTCATAATTAAGCATCCCCTTCAACACGGTAACTACTTTCAACCGTTTCAATGACATGTAAATCTTTTAATTGTTCCATCGCATTCTGGAAGTTTGCTAGTGATGTTTTATGTGTTACGACAACAATTTCAGCTGCCCCTTTATCGACAGGTGTTTGTAAAATTCGCTCAAAGCTAATTCCTAATTTATTGAATAAATCAGAGATAGAAGCAAATGCTCCCGTTTCGTCTTTTACGCGTAAACGTAAGTAAAACTGCCCGAAGCGTTCCTCCGCAGGTGCTAATTGTTTCTCGAAACGAGTTTTAACAAATTTTTTCCCGTTCACACCTAATAGCATATTTTTAATCGTTGCAACAACGTCTGACATAACAGCTGTTGCTGTTGGTAAACTACCAGCACCAGGTCCATAGAACATTGTTTCTCCAACTTGTTCGCCACTAACATATACTGCGTTAAATTCATCATTTACAGATGCTAATGGGTGATCTTTGGATAGAAATGTCGGTTGAACACTTACTTCAATTTTATTATCATGTCGATTTGCAAAACCGATTAATTTCATCGTTAAATTTAATTTATTACCATATTCGATATCTTCTAATGCTAACGTAGAAATACCACTTACTTCCACATCATCTAGTTCCACATCTGTGAAAAACGATAGACGAGCTAAAATAACCATTTTTCTTGCGGCATCTAGCCCTTCCACATCTGCAGTCGGATCAGATTCTGCAAAGCCTAGTTCTTGTGCTTTTTGTAAAGCATCTTCATAGCTCTGACCTTCTTTATCCATTTTCGTTAAGATATAGTTCGTTGTACCATTAATGATTCCCATTACTTGGTTAATACGATCCGAAACAAGTCCATCAGATAATGGGCGTAATAGAGGGATTCCTCCACCAACACTTGCTTCATAGAATAAATCACAGCCATTTTCACGCGCCGTTTCTTCTAATTCTGGTCCGTGTAATGCAATTAAATCTTTATTTGCCGTTACAACATGCTTTTTCGCTTTTAATGCTGTTAAAATATATTCACGAGCCGTATCTACTCCACCCATAACTTCGATAATTACGTCGATGTTCGGATTGTCTAATACGTCTGCACTATTTGTCGTTAATAATGTTTCATCCACCGCGATTTTTCGAGCTTTTTCCATGTCGCGAACAAGTACTTTTTCAACTTTTACACCGCAACCTAATTGATGCTGTAAGTCTTCTTGATGGTCTTCCACAATTTTGATGACACCAGAACCGACCACACCTAATCCTAATAAACCAATAGAAATTTCCTTTTTCAAATCGTCACCTCATTTGTTATGTATAGATAATTTTGAATATTTTAATTAATCGTATTTCATATAGAACAAGAACTATTATACCATTTATATATATGATTTTGAATTTATATAATTATTTAATGTATGTTTGTATCACGTCATGTAATTTTCGGGCGAATTTTTCTCGTTCTTCGTTTGTAAAAGGCTTCGGTCCTTTCGTTTTCTTCCCGGCTCGTCGCATTTGTGCCCCGATATGTCGTTGAGTAAGTAATTGATCAATATTTTCATCTGTATATTGGAACCCTTTATGGTGGAGCACATGTGCTTGTTTTCCTAAACATAGTGCAGCAAGACCATAATCTTGTGTAATGACGATGTCGTTTGCTTGGATGTTTCGGGCGATTTCATAGTCTGCCATGTCAGCCCCTTTATCTACATGAATGACTTCGACAAATGATGGATATTCCGTTTGTGAAAAATGAGCATAATTTTTCACGAAGACGACTTGTAGATCATGTGCTTTTGCCACGTCAATTACTTCATTTTGCACGGGGGATGCATCTGCATCAACAAAAATTCTCATCTATCTTTCTCCTTCTTTTCCTCTTGTTTCCGTGGCTCTATCATATCACGCATAAAAATGGATTGACAAAATAATCGGGAAAGAAGAGTGAGTGGAGTGGAGGAGTTCTATAGATCTTGAAAATAGAGGGGGAGTGGAACTTAACTTAAGGACGCTGGGTCTCTCTATCGTCCTTGAAATCGCGAAAATCCAAATCTCAAGGATGCTGGACCATTCTATCGTCCTTGAAATCGCGAAAATCCAAAACTCAAGGACGCTGGACCGCTCTACCGTCCTCGAAATCGCGAAAATCCAAAACTCGAGGACGCTGGACCATTCTATCGTCCTTGAAATTGCGAAAAATGAAAACTCAGGGACGCTGGACCGCTCTATCGTCCTCGAAATCGCGAAAATCCAAAACTCGAGGACGCTGGACCATTCTACCGTCCTTGAAATCGCGAAAATCCAAATCTCAAGGACGCTGGACCATTCTACCGTCCTTGAAATCGCAAAAATCCAAATCTCAGGGGCGCTGAGTCTCTCTACCGTCCTTGAAATCGCGAAAATCCAAAACTCAAGGACGCTAGGCTCGCAATACTCCAAAGCTCCAAACTCCATCAAATCCCCACACTTAAAGCACTTTTAGATAATATTAAAATCCAATCCCGTCTTCATAATCTTCCATTTCCCACTCTTGTTTCATTGCACGTTTATGGTTTTCTTTTAATTCTTCAATGATTGTATCGACGTCAACTTCATTTTCATAATGCCATTGCAATGCCATTGACATATATAGTTCATTTAATTGAGCAATAGATAATCCTTTCGTTTTCTTCGCAATAGCATCTAACTTTTCGTGTGGAACGAATTGGGTTAAATTTTTCTTCTCAATATAGAGTTTGCGCATTTCAGTATTTGGTTGTTTCACTTCATATGCACGATCAAATCGCCCGGCGCGGTTAATTAATGCAGGATCAATTCGCTCTGGATAGTTTGTCGTCCCGATTAGGAAAATTCCTTCCTTAGTTGTTGCGCCATCTAATGCATTTAAGAAAACAGAACGTGCCTCCGCTGGCATGGAATCAATGTCTTCGATAATTAAAATGACGGGAGCCATTTTTGTCGCTTTTTCAAACACTTCACTAATCGAATAACTTGAAGTATATTCTGTAATTTGCCAATAAATAACAGGCGCATCGACACTACCAGCAATTGACTTTACGAGTGTCGTCTTTCCGTTTCCAGGATTTCCGTACAATAAAATTCCGCGACGATATGGAATGTGATAAGTTTTATAAAATGTACCTTCATTTGTGAAAAATTCATCAATCGAGCGGAAAATATCTCGCTTGATACTTTTTTCAAGCAATACTTCTTCTCGAGAAATTTGATTGGTAATCTCTTCTTGTTCATCGATTAGACCATCCTCGGTATCGGTCATAATCGTAATGCCATCTAACATAGATGTACGGTATTGTTCTTCCATAAAATTTAAAAATGCAATAACTTGTGCATCATCAGACCCGAAAATAAATTCGTGTGGATAATCGACATGGCTTTGAAATATATGGATATTTGCAATAGCTACATCAAATCTAGGAAAATAGAAAACATGATTTTCTTCAGATACTTGAATTGTTTTCGCCCCATCTTTATCTATAATTTGTTTTTGAGGATCATGTTCATGAATCGGTGCAATCACTTCCATTTCTGGTGTGTCACTTTCGATTAATTGTGTAAGAATGATATCGGACATACCGATCGTTTCCTCGTACGTATAAATAACGTATGTATGGCCTGTTTTTTCTCTTAATAAATTTGCGATTTTGTCAGTCGTGTATGCAAAATCATAATAATGTGGATAATGTTCTCGCGTTATTTCTGAAAAACGAACTAAAGGTTGTTTCATGTATATAATCTCCATCTCTTTGTGATGATAGTATTATAACTTTTCTTCACCGATTCGTAAATATTTAATCGAAATGCATATAAAGGAAAAAAACCGTTTTCTTTGTTATACTTAAAATAACCTTTTTAAGGAGGAAACGAGATTGAAACATAATGTGAAATTAGAAAAAGAGGCAATGCGCGTCTTAAAAGAAACGAGTAGAACATTTTATATTCCGATTACATTGTTGAAAAAGGAATTGCGTTTAACAGTCGGTTCCGCTTATTTATGTATGCGTGCAATTGATGAAATTGAAGACCATGAAACGATGGAAAAGGATATTAAAGCAAATCTATTACGTAAGACAAAAACATTGTTACTAAAAGAAGGCTCTTTCGATAAAGAAGCATATATGGATCTCGTTCGACCATATGAAGATGCGTTTCCTGAAGTAACATTACGTTTAGCGGAGTGGATTGATGTTTGCCCAGAAGGGATTGTCGAACAGGTGAAGCAGTCGACAGCTGAAATGGCTGGTGGAATGGCTGACTGGGTAGAAAAGGACTTTGCTGTAAAAACAAAAGAAGATCTTGATGATTATACATACTATGTAGCTGGACTCGTTGGAGTAATGCTTTCACAGATTTGGGAATGGTACGATGGAACTGAAACTGATCGTGATTTAGCGATTGGTTTTGGACGTGGGCTACAAGCAGTAAATATTTTGCGAAACCAAGAAGAAGATATGGAAGAGCGTGGTGTAAGCTTCATGCCTGAAGGATGGACTCGTGATGATTTATTCGTCTATGCGCGTGAGAATTTAGCGAAAGGAGACGAATATTTAAAATCAATTAAAACGAGAACCATTACGCTATTTTGTAAAATTCCATTAGCTTTAGCTAAACGTACGCTGAAAGCAATGGAAGAAGGAAAAGAAAAAATGTCTCGAGTAGAAGTCGAGGAAGTTGTTGAACAAGTGAAAAGTGAATAAATCTAAATAATGATAAGTTTTCCTTACAAAAAATGTAAGAGAAAAGTATCAAACGCCTTTACACAAAAAGTAAAGGTGTTTTTTTATGTGCGCTAAAACATTTGAACTAGTATAATATGCCTAATTTGCTATATGTGATGATGAAAATGAGGGGGGTGTTTATGAATAAAGTAATGATGGTTTTATTAGCGATTTTATTATTCTTTTCTTCGATTCCGTTCGATGTAATTGCGGAAGAACATAAAGGACAAGAAGAAAAAGAAATTCGTATCGTCTATACGACAGATGATACAGATCCGATTTACCTATATGAAAATATAACAGATGAAGAAGCACTATTAGAGTTAGACAATGAAACGATTGTAGAACTGGTGGAGGAATCACATGAACTACATGAACAAGAGGATTCGCTACATCACCCATTCGTGTTTGTGAAAGTAGAACAAGAAAACGATGAAAATGAACTAGAAATGTATGAAGGCTACGTAGAAGAACAATATATTTTTACAGAAGAAGACCTGTCCACATTGAAACAAACCGAGGAAAAAGAAACAGATGAAGTTGAAGATGAAATTGTAAGCGGTGAAGAAGAGCCAACGATAGAAACGGAAGAAGAGATTATAAACGAAGAGGACGAAACGTTTATTGCAAAAGAAAATGAAGCGATTCCTCCCGTTTCTCCAAAGAAAAGAGCTGTCCAAAAAGCTGCACCAAAAATGATAAAAGGATATGCAGCTAAAAAGAAAACAATCATTTATGAAGCGGCGAATAACAATGCGAAAAAATGGATGACTAAAAGTATTGGTCAGCCTATTACATATTCAACATACAATGACCAATGGGTACAGACAAAAGTGAAAATAAACAATAAAGAAGTAGTAGGTTATATAAAGGCAAAAGATGTCACAATAGAACAACCGATTATTACTGGATATGCGTTAACGAATGATACGAAATTATATAAATCAAAAAGTAAAAAGAGCAAAGTTTTAAAGACTTATAAAAAAAGCGCAATAATTACATATACGTACAGTAGTAAAAATTGGTTTAAAGTTACGACGAAAATAAATGGAAAAAATGTAACAGGATATGTGCATACAAAAGATGTTGCGATGACTGCCCCGAAAGTGACACGACATGCCATAAAAAATCCAACCAAAGTGTATGATAAACGAAATCGCAACGGAAAAGTATTAAAGAAATTTTCCAAAGGTGCTGTCGTTACTGTCCAAAATAGTACGAAAAATTGGTATCGAGTGACAGTTAAAATAGATGGGAAAAACAAAGCAGTTGGACTGATCGCTCAAGAAAGTATCAAAATGCATTAAAATAAAAAATAACATAATGGCCTACTTATAAAACAACAGTAGTACAAGTTGATTGCTTCGTATTACTGTTTTTTCGTAAAAAGTTAAAAATGTTAGAAGTTCGTCACGATTTATTGGAATAGAGGTTTGTTTATATGAAAGAAAAGGAATAAAATAGTATAGGTATTCACTCATATATACATTGTTCAGAAATTGTTGTATGATATTTTTGATATTGGATTGTAAAGGAGGCTCGTTACAATGGTAAATAAGGACATCATGAAACTACCATCTTTATTCATAGTTAGCATACTATTTGCCATGCTTTTTCTGTTTGTTGATAGTGGACAAGCTGAAGAGAAAGAGCCTAGAGAATATTCAAGGAATCATTATTTTGCTAATGACGAACTAAGAGAACTAATAGAAATTCGTGCGTTAGATAATAATTATGATCATGAAACAACACAAGAGATGCTTGATCGAATGGCAGCATTTCCGAGAAGAATTCTCCAAGAAGCAGTCAAAAAAGACGTACTGTTTATTTTATCAGATATACCGGCAGTGAAATTAGAAGAATTCCAAGATTTGCAAGGGGAGTTATCTGGTAAAAATGATGTTATTTATGATGACATAGCAGGACTAGCGCGGGATAATGTGAGTGTTGCAAAAATTGGCCAAAGTTATCCAGGAGATATGCATTACAATGCATTGTTAGAATTCCATGAGTTTGCACATATGGTTGATTTTAATGTATTAGATGAAAAAGTATCTGATATGGATGAATTTAAGAAAATACATAAAAAAGAATATGCGAAACTATTTCCAGGAAGTTCATATTATTCATATGCAGACGAATATTTTGCTGAAGCGATGACACATTATTTTCTTGGTGGTTGGTACAGAGAAACATTGAAAGATACTGCCCCGAAAACATTTAAGTTTATGGATACTTTTACAGAAAGAATTTTAAGTGTCGATGAAAATAATGATAAAGGTATCAAGCTATCATGGGATGCACACCCGAAGGCTGAAAAATATCATATTTATCGGGATGGAGAGAGAATACACACAACTGATGAAACAACGTATGAAGATGTGAATTTTGATATTTTCACTACACATGAATATGCCGTGGAAATTATAGACGAAGAAAACAATGTACTGAATAAGACGTTTAGTAGAAAAGTGAAAACAGAAGACAACACGTTCTTTTCGATTGAAGATCCAGATAATATCGCTGTCGTTAATAATAGTAAAGACGATATTACGCTCAAATGGGAAAATATTGATAATGCCATTTATTATGAAGTAGTTCGCGATGGAAAACTTCTTGGTTCATCTGTTGTAAATAGTTATACAGATAAAAATGTGGAACCGAATAAAACTTACGAATATAAAGTACGAGCAGTCAACAGTGCGAAGCGGTTTGTATCATTTAACGACATAACTGTTGAAACAGATTCTCGAATGACAACATTTATTAATCAAATTAAATCCATTTGGTCTAACTTTTTTATTATACAAATTTTAATGCCAATCATTACAGTGACCATTTTATTACTTATCTTTAGAAAAAGAAAATAAGCGTCGGTATGACCTTTGCTAGTCATCCGGCGCCTATTTTTTATGCCTTTTGTTCTTTGCTCACGAATGTCACAATGACGAATAATAAAAAGCTAATAAGTAAAATAGTTCCTCCACCAATATAAATTGGTAAAATAATAGCCTTCGAATCGCCAAATGGTTGTAAATATTGTAACCATAGTCCGATAGATAAACCTGCAGCTCCGATGATGCCTGTTATGGCTTGGGCAGATACTAATTTTGATGCTTGAATACGAAATGCTTTATAATACACACCCCATGCGAATAGAGATAACCAACCAACAACTAAAATATGTGCGTGTACTGGACGGAATGCTAAAGAACCAGCACCTGCCATATGGGAACCTAAAAACGCTCCAATTAATCCAAAAATCGCTGCAAAGCGAATAAGTCTTTTACTCCATACTGTTTCCATATTTCATATCTTCCTCTCATATAACTGTTATATGTTATATTAAAGGTTGAATATGAACGCAACATGAACGGCATATTACAATTTAGGAAAGGTAATCGAAAAAGTTGTTCCTTGATCAATATTACTTGTTACACGGATCGTCCCATCGTGCAAGTCTACTATCTGTTTGACGATAGATAATCCTAATCCTGTCCCTTCAATGCTTGCATGTCTTGCACTATCGACTCGATAAAATCGATCAAATAAAAATGGGATTTTTTCCTGTTCTATACCGATGCCATTATCTTTTATTACAGCGATAATTTCTTGGTCATTTTCAATGACATCAATATTGATTGCTCCATTTTCCTTCGTATATTTTAACGCATTCGAAAGTAAATTTTCCCAAACCTTTTCCATATATGCTTGATGACCATACATTGTCATTTCATTTAGGTGCATCGTTAACGAAATATTCTTTTCCATTAACTGCCAGCGATGCTTTTGAATGACTTCTTTTATTTGTGTATCAAGACGAAAGTTCTCTTTTTGAACATCATTTTCTAATGTATCTAGCGAGGTTAATAATAATAATTGTTTTGTCAATTCGGATAGGCGGTCCGTTTCACTTTGAATAATTTCTGTATACAAACGTACCTCTTCATTTGTGAGATTCCCTTCATGTAAAAGGCTCGCATATCCTTGAATATTTTGTAATGGTGTTTGGAAATCATGAGATACATCACTAATGAATTGCTTTTTCATTTTATCAGATGCATCTAATCTTTCAGTCATTTGCTGAAAACTTTCTGCTAATTGACCAATTTCATCATGACGATTAGTCGGTAATTCAACCGCAAATTGCTCTTTTCCAATTTCTTTTGTCGCCTTTGTTAATTCTGTTAAAGGGCGGACGAGTTTCCTAGCGATAAATAACATAGCAACCATACTAACAATCCCCATTGCAACAAACATTCCACCAAGTAAGTAATGAACTTCCGTAAATAGTAATTTAATATCGGGACGAATGAAAATGGCATGTCTTTGTCCATCTATTTCAACAGGTACCCCGACAGTATTTGCTGTTTCATCTGAGAAAAAACCTGTAACGAATGTTTCTTTTGGAAAATCACGCATCCCATGATAAATAGTGCCATTTAGTACTTGTTCTATCGCATCACCTGATAAATTATGTTCCCGAAAATCAGCTCCATAAAATGCTGTATCTCCATCTGGATCGATATGTAAAATTTTATAGCCAACATTAGCAGTAGTCCGTAAATAATTCTCGATATGATCGGTCGTTGCCATATATTCGGCCATTTCTTGCGCAATATGGACATTTTTTGTATCATTATTTTCTTTTAAATATTGATGATAAAAAGTGTTGACAGCTAAAAAGGCAATAATCATACTACCGATCATAATGACTGCGGTAAAAATGAAAAACTTACTATATAAAGATCGAATCATTGTGCAACCTCTAATTTATAACCAACTCCACGTACCGTAACAATTTTAATTTCATCTGTAATCGGACGTAGTTTTTCGCGAATTCGTTTAATATGGACGTTTAATGTTTGATCGTCTCCCTCATAATCGATTCCCCAAACTCGTTCAATTAAAAACTCTCTTTCAAACACATGGTCTGTTCGTGAAGCGAGTACAGATAATAATTCGAATTCTTTTAATGGAAGGAATAATGTTTTATCGCCAACTGTAACATCGTAATTTTGTTGGTTAATGGTCATAGGACCAATGTTGATCAGTGTATCGACAGATTTGTCATACCGACGTAAAATTGCTTGCACGCGAAATAGCAATTCCTTCGGTTCGAAAGGTTTTACGACATAATCATCTGATCCAGCTAAAAATCCTTTTTCTTTATCTTCCAATTCTCCTTTTGCTGTTAATAAGAGGACGGGAATATCGTATGTGCGTAATTGTTTCGTTAATTCATATCCGTCCATTTTTGGCATCATCACATCGACAATCGCAAGGTCAGGAAATTCTTGTTCAATTTTTTCCAAAGCATCTATACCGTTGTTTGCTTTTATCATTCGGTAATTTGCTCGACTTAAATGAATGCTAACAAGGTTTACAATTTTTTCGTCATCGTCAACGACTAAAATTTTATTCATACAATCGTCCTTTCCAACGGTTTTGTCATCATTTTATTAAAAAGATTGTTGCTTGTTCTATTATTGTTTATACTAACAATAACATAGATTTTTAAGGGAGAGAAAAATGATGGTAGAAAATATTGCGCAATATATTGATCATACATTATTAAAACCTGAAAGTACGAAGGAACAAGTAGAGCAACTATGTAAAGAAGCGAAAGAATATAATTTTGCCACAGTTTGTGTGAACCCTTATTGGGTAAAATTTTCCGCTGAACAATTAGCTGGAACAGATGTCGGAGTGACGACAGTAATTGGGTTCCCGTTAGGTGCGACGAGTACATTTACAAAAGTTGCTGAGACACGTGATGCGATTGCAAATGGTGCAACCGAAGTTGACATGGTGATGAATATCGGAGCATTTAAATCAGGTGATGATGTTGCTGTTTTACAAGATATGGAAGAAGTGGTTCAAGCGGCAAATGGTTTAGAGGTAGTGAAAGTAATTTTAGAAACAGGTTTTTTATCTCCTGATGAAATTGAACGTGCATGTAATATCGCGAAAGAAGCAGGGGTAGACTTCGTTAAAACATCGACAGGATTTGGACCTGGAGCTGCAACAGTAGAGGCAATTGAACTGATGCGTCAAACGGTAGGACCAAACATCGGAGTAAAAGCTTCGGGCGGGGTACGTGATGCAGCATCAGCGAAGGCGATGATTGATGCAGGAGCAAATCGAATTGGAGCAAGTGCTGGTATTGCAATTGTAGAAGGAACAGCAAGTGACACAGATTATTAATATAAAGGTATGAATAAATGGTAATGTTTATCAAAAAGATGAACATTACCATTTTTTTATATGACAGAATTTAGAAGTTTTCTAATTGGAAGTAGTGTATTCCAAGTAAATAACGACATAAAATTTATCTGAAATTTTAAAAAAATACTGTACATAATTTTCAAATTATGCTATTCTTCATTTGTGTCAACTTAAAAATATTTAGGTTTACACAAAGGGGTGGAATCATGAAAGCGAATCAAACGGTAAAAATTGTGTACGGTGGATTATTTATCGCACTTACTGCCATTGGAGCGAATATTACAGCGATTATGCCGTTTTTAGTCGTTGGAGGGGTGCCTATTACATTGCAAACATTTTTTGCTGTATTGGCTGGACTTGTTCTCGGGAGTCGTTTAGGAGCATTTACGATGTTCGGGTATATGTTAATTGGATTGGCAGGTGCACCTGTATTTGCACAGTTTAGTGGGGGTGCCGCAAATTTATTAAGTCCTACTTTTGGTTTTATCATTTCATTTATTATCGTTGCGTACATATGTGGGAAACTAGTGGAATATAAGCAGACAAAGTCAATGTATATAGTTGCATCGTTGTTCGGAATGTTATTTATTTATGTTTTTGGAACGAACTGGCTATATATGGCGTATAAACTTTGGTTTCAAGCGCCAGAAGGGTTCCACTACGGAATTGCATGGTTATGGATGATTGTTCCATTGCCAAAAGATATTGCTTTAGCACTTGTTGCAGGTGTATTTGCATATCGATTAGATGCTATTTTAATGATGCAAAAAGTTCGATCACAATCATAAAAGAAAGGAAGATGTACGATGGAGAATAGAAAATATTGGGCTCAGTTAGCAGATAAAGTAATACAAGGATATCAAATTACGCGAGACGAAGCGATGAAATTTTTGCAATGTCCAGATGAACAGGTGTTAGCATTATTAGATGGGGCATATCAAATTCGCCACCATTATTACGGCAATAAAGTTAAATTAAATATGATTATAAATACGAAATCAGGAGCTTGTAGTGAAAATTGTGGGTATTGCGCACAATCTATTGACTCTGAGGCACCGATTCAACGATATAAAATGATGGATAAGGAATCGATTTTAGCTGGAGCAGAACAAGCGAACAAATTACAATCAGGAACGTATTGTATCGTGGCAAGTGGACGTGGCCCGACAAATCGTGAATTGAATATTGTCGTCGATGCTGTGAAGGAAATTAAGCAAAATTATGATATGAAAATATGTGCTTGTTTAGGTATTTTAAAAGAAGGGCAAGCAGAACAATTAAAAGCAGCTGGTGTCGACCGTTATAATCATAATTTAAATACATCGAAAAAACATCATGATTATATTACGACGAGTCATACGTATGATGATCGTGTATCCACTGTAAATAAAGTGAAAGATGTTGGGATATCTCCATGTTCTGGTGTCATTGTCGGAATGAAAGAAACGAAAGAAGATGTAGTAGATATGGCATTTTCTTTAAAAGAACTCGATGCGGATTCCATTCCAGTTAACTTTTTACATGCGATTGATGGAACAAAATTAGAAGGAACGAATGAACTGACACCGACATATTGTTTAAAAGTGTTAGCATTGTTCCGTTACTGCTGTCCAACGAAGGAAATTCGTATATCTGGTGGACGAGAAGTGAATTTAAGAAGTTTACAACCACTTGGATTGTACGCTGCAAATTCAATTTTTGTCGGGGATTATTTAACGACTGAAGGACAATTAAGTACAGCAGACCACCGAATGTTAGAAGATTTAGGATTTGAGATTGATTATGGTCATGAAAAAGCGAGTGTATAAAAACTTTATTGTTTGAATGTATGAGCATGAAAACGAGAGTTCGACATAAAACATAGCGAAATAAACCTTTGACTTGTTTGATCAATGATCATGCACATGTCAAAGGTTTACTTTTGCAAAACACGCTATAGTATATACTAAAATCTTGCTTAAATGATACATTGTATATGATTAAAAGACATGACTTAATGAGGTCGAACTTCTTACTTTTTCATAAAGAACGTACAGCTTTTTGAATGTTTTCAGCCTTCGTAATTGCAGAAATAACTGATACTCCGTCCGCCCCAGCATGAAGCACATGAAGGGCATTGTCAGGTGAGATACCACCAATTCCGACGATGGGAATATGAGGGGTTAGTTTCCTTAATGTTTGAATCCACTCTATTCCAACAGGTTGCAGTGCATCTGATTTCGAAGTTGTACTAAAAACAGGTCCAGCACCAATATAATCAATATATGCAAGCGAGCTTTTTTCATATTGCTCCATATTGGAAATGGATAAACCGATCCATTTATGCGGGTATTTTTCACGGATTTTTTTAACAGGTTCATCTGATTGACCAACATGAATACCGTCAGCCTGTAGTACATCCATTAATTCAACATCATTATTTATTATAAAAGGGATATTTGCTTCCTTGCAAATTGCTCGTAATGCTTTACCAAGGGCAATTTTTTCTTCACCTTGTAAACTGCCTCTTCCTTTTTCACGAAATTGATAAATGGTTATTCCACCTTGAATTGCTTCTCGCAAAGTCGCTTCTGGTGTTCTATCTTTGGGGCAATCTTGACTTCCCATAATGAAGTATTTTCGTAATACATTTTTGTTCATCTTCTTTCGCTCCTAATCGATGTGATGTAATGCATCTAAAAAGTGAACTTGAAAAGTCCCTGGACCATGGACATTTGAAGATGCAATTGCTCGCTCCGCTGCTTTTGTATAAAATTCGATTATTTGATAGGTTGCTTTAAAATGGTCTACCTCACAAGCTAAATTCGCTCCAATAATAGCACCTAATAAACAACCTGCACCAGTTATGCGTGTTAACATTTCATTACCGTGTTCATTTATATATGTTTCTTTTCCATTTGAAATAACATCTTTTTCACCTGTAATCACAGCGATTGTTTGGAAAGTTGTTGCTACTTTATTAGCGATTAATTTTGTTGTTTCTACTGGAGGATCGACAGAATCAACGCCTTTCATTGCCACTTTTTCATCAACTAATGCTGCCATTTCCCCTGCATTTCCTTTAATTACAGTGAAGTTTATTGCATTTAGAAATTTGAGGCAAGCTTGTTTTCGAAAAGAAGAGGACCCGACTGCTACAGGATCTAATACGATTGGTTTTTGATGATTATTTGCAACAGTTCCAGTAGTAAGCATTGCTTCCATATCCGAATCCATTAATGTACCAGTGTTAATTAAAATAGCATCTGCTTTTTTAGCGACTTCGCTAACTTCCATCGGGTTATCGGCCATAATAGGTGAAGCACCAATAGCGAGTAACCCGTTAGCGGTAAAGTTTTTTACGACATTATTCGTTAAACAGTGGACGAGAGGGGCCTTTTTCATGATGTTCTCATGAATGTTCATACTTGTCTCCCTCTAATTGCCCAATGTTTTGTTGGCCCACTACCAGCGCCAAGTGGAATAGATTCTTCAATGGCAGCTTGGATAAATTCTTTTCCCTTTTCCACTGCTTCATATAAAGAAAGACCTTGTGCAAGATGGGCGGTAATGGCTGCTGAATACGTACAACCAGTCCCATGTGTATCTTTTGTATCAATTCGTTTCTTTGTAAAGACATGCATGTCGTTTCCATCATATAAGAAATCTGTAGCATCGTTATCTTTACTTAAATGGCCTCCTTTTACGAGCGCGGCTTTTGCTCCATACGTATGAACAATTTTTTCGGCTGCTTTTTTCATATCGTTGAATGTCGAAATTGTCATGTTCGTTAAAAATTCAGCTTCTGGTAAGTTCGGTGTAACAACGGTCGCATAAGCTAGTAATTCATCACGTAAAAAATCACGGGCCTCTTCATTAATTAAAGGGTCTCCACTTGTAGCAACCATAACAGGATCAATCACGAGTGGAAGATTTTTTCCGTCGAGTTTTTTCTTTATTATTTTCATCATATCAATGTTCGCAATCATACCTGTTTTTACAGCATCTACAGGAACGTCTGAAAACACAGAATCTAGTTGTTGTTCAATCATATCTAAAGATATATGTTCGATTGCTTGAACACCTGTTGTGTTTTGTGCAACGACAGATGTGACAATGCTCATACCATATGTTTGTAATTCTTGAAATGTTTTTAAATCAGCTTGTATTCCTGCACCCCCTGTAGGATCTGTACCTGCAATGGTTAATGCGCATGTAATATCTTTCATTAAAATTGCTCCTTTATTTTATTTTTAGGGATGTACATGACGTTATAATACGTAAATTTTCCCATAAAAAAACCAGATTCCTCGTGAAAGAATCTGGTTCGACTGCAAAAAAAGTCATGGATTCCTACTTCCCTCCGCTAGTTCGAACTAGATCAGGTTCACGAGGGTTAGAAATATCACGTACTTCTTCTCAGCCTTCAACGAAAAAGGCACCCCTAGTAGATTTCTGACTCTAGTATAGCAGATTATGTTGTAGTTGTCATAATGAGGTTGGGGGAGAGGACATTATCATTTTATTCGCACGTATATATTTCGCTATGTTTATGAAAAGTTACTAAAGTTATATAGAATGTTAAAAATTTATTAAATATGACTAAAAATCATGTATTTTTCCTTGTGAAATGATACAGTTAAGTATATATAAAATAAAAAGCGAGATGATACGATGAAAATTTGGATGAGAAAAATTGCCGTTGCATTCGTCGCTTTCATAACGTTAGGTTTATATGTTCCGTCATTTGATGTAGATGCACATGTAGGAAAAGCAGAGAAGACGTTTGATTCGTCTAAAGCGAATATTATTGCGGAGCAAATAACTACATATGATGTTGAGGAAGAGGATGTAGCTGCCACATTAATGGAAAAAGCTATTGCACAAACGAGCGTTAAATTTGGACCGAAGATTGAAAATCAACTAGAAAATGAGTTTCAAGAAGTAATTTTACCGAAAATGGAAGAAACTTTAACATCTATCTTTACAGAAGCGGGAGAAGATAGATTACCGTTTTATGAAATTACGGAAAACCCTGCAAAAGGATATGGCGAAAGAATATTTAATGTTTATGATGTAAAAGACGAAAAGATAATTGCGAAGTTTCACGTTCGTCGAGATTTTAAACCGCAAGAAGGATACTGGTTTAATTTCCATTATCATTTAGGGAAAGATCAGTTTGAAACACATTATGAACTAGGCAATATTTATTGGGATAAAAACATGCCACCGAAATGGATGGCGCAATAAAACGAAAAACACTTTGTCATTGGTTAGAAAAATGATAAGGTGTTTTATTTTTGTCAATTTTCCGCCACATATTGGTCAAAGAAGGTCATTTTTTATTGACAGATGACACCGTGTCATCTATAATGAAATAGAGTGGAAGTGACATTGTGTCATTTTGACTTTGTACTTAGGAGGAACTTGGATGCCGAGACAGACTTTTTATAATTTACCTACAGAAAAACAGGAAGTATTAATTGAAGCGGGAGAAAAAGAATTTTCACGAGTTCCATTATTTGAAGCTTCCATTGCGAATATTGTAAAAGAGGCGGGTATTCCACGCGGTAGTTTTTATCAATATTTTCACGATAAAGAAGATTTTTATTTTTATATATTAAATCAGTATGCAGATGAAAAAAGAAAACGATTTATTCGTTTATTAGAAAAGCATGACGGGAATATATTTTATGCAGTTAGTGATTTATGTGAGGATTTGCTTATTCGTATTGATATGACGAATGACAAACAGTTTTTTAAAAATATGTTTTTACATTTAGATTTTGAGACAGAACGTGCTTTTTTAAGTGATATGAATTATAGCGTACTTAGTGAACAATATAAGGAAGTAAGGGATCTCGTCGATACGACAATGTTAAATGCAGAAAATGATGAAGAATTATTTCATATGATTCAAATGTTATTATCTATGATGTTAGGGAACATCGCACGTAAATATGCAGTAGATATATCGAATGAAAAGGTGCTACACAATTTTACGACACAAATTAATTTAATGAAAAAAGGATTTAAAGCAAATTAATTAATGGAAAGAGAGAGGGTTCATGATGAAAATCAAACTATATGGTTCATCAACAGCATCAACGAGAAAAGCGAGAAGGTGGTTTGAGGAACATAATATTCCATTTGAATATCGCGATATTTTGAAGAAGCCTTTAAAGAAAAAAGAAATGCAACAAATTTTACGATTAACAGAAGAAGGTACAAAAGATATAATCGCGACAAGATCGAACGTATATAAAGAATTAGATTTAGACTTAGAAAATATTTCATTAAATGATTTATATACATTAGTAAATAAAAATCCAAAATTATTACGTCAGCCGATTATTTTAGGGAATGATAAATTACAAGTAGGATTTGATGAGTACAATATTCGTCAGTTTATTCCACGGGAAGAACGTAAACGATTTATTCATGATTCTTTAGCATTCGTGTAAAATTTAACGATACTTTACATGAAAGTAATGTTATTCATGATAGAAATGTTGTAGAATAAGAGAAACATTATTAAAGAGAGGAAGAAGTTCGTGGCAAAAAGAATATTTTACTTTTTATTAACAAACGTACTAGTTCTTTTAACAATCTCGATTATTTTCACGGTTTTACCGATTGGGAACTATATTGGAGAGAATGGGACTATAAACTACGGTTCTTTACTAGTATTTAGTGCGGTGATCGGTTTTACTGGTTCCTTTATTTCATTAGCAATGTCTCGTTGGATTGCGAAGCGAATGATGGGTGTGGAGATTATTGATCCGAATAATCCCAAAAATGAGTATGAACAAATAGTGGTGGAAAAGGTATACCGCTTATCTAGAGCAGCTGGTTTAACATATATGCCTGAAGTTGGAATTTACAACTCACCAGAAGTAAACGCATTTGCAACAGGTCCATCGAAAAAACGTTCATTAGTTGCCGTTTCATCTGGATTACTAGATGAAATGGATGATGATGCGGTGGAAGGTGTTATCGCACACGAAGTTGCACACATTACAAATGGTGATATGGTAACAATGACATTGTTACAAGGTGTTGTGAACACGTTTGTTGTATTTTTATCTAGAATTGTTGCGCTTATCGCATCACAGTTCGTTCGTGAAGAAATTGCACCAGTCGTGCATTTCATCGCGATTATCGTATTCCAAATTTTATTCTCCATTTTAGGAAGCATCGTTGTATTTGCCTATTCACGCCATCGTGAGTTCCATGCAGATAAAGGTGGAGCAGATTTAGCGGGACGTGACAAAATGCGTCATGCGTTAGAAAGCTTAAAAGCATATGCAGATCGTGCTACAGCAGGCGAAGACGATACGGCAGTAGCTACAATGAAAATTAATGGTGCTAAAAAGGCAATGCAGTTATTCTCTACACACCCAGATTTAGATGAGAGAATTAGCCGTTTAGCATAATAATTATAATGATTCTAAAAAATCGTACGAGCTTATGTGCCGTACGATTTTTTTGTTCTAACGCTAGGGGAGAAGCATTTGGGTGGTAGTCGTTTCTTTCCCTTTTACAAAAGCTTATTTTTCGCTAAGACAGCTTTAATTTTTGTATATGTGAATGTATCTGGTAATGCTTCTTTCATTGGTTTCAATTTCTTCTCATCGAAATTTTCGTATACATGTAATACTTCTTTTTCTTCTTCATCGTTAAAGAAAATTTCCCAAGCAATTGGAAGTCCTTGGTCAAATGCCTTAAATAAATGGTTTTCAATTGTTTGTTCTTGTACATCCCGCATTTTTGCAATATCCTTGATTGACTTACCAGACTGGAACAATTGATAACTTTGCATATGGGACGGTGTTTCAGGATCGTCAACTACTTGTTTTGCAATTGGACGCTTTATCGATGTCCCAATTTGGACTTTCTTTTTCACATGCGGATTATTTTCTTTCCATTTATTAATCGCATGTAAAAATGTTTCTCCGTATTGACTATATTTCTTTTCTCCAACCCCTTTAATTTCAAGCATTTCATCTTTTGTTGTTGGAAAGTAACGGCACATATCACGTAATGTCGCATCTGAAAATAGTACGTATGGTGGCACGTTCCTTTCATCCGCCATTACTTTTCGAAGTTCTCTTAATTCGCCAAATAATGTTGCATCGAAATCAGTTGTGTCAGCTGTCGGTACTTTTAATGTATACATTTCTACCGTCTTTTCTCCTTTTAAAACGGCGACAGATTGATAGTTTAGTTTTAAAGTTGGGTACATTCCTTCTTCCGTCGAAAGTAGTTGTTCAGCAATTAAAAATTGAATTTTTTCCGTAATGTCTTTTTCGGTATAAGAAGATAAAAGTCCATATGTTGTAAGTTTATGTAAATTGAATTGAATTAACTTACGATCTTTGGAACCGCGTAATACTTTTGCGGTCATGCTGACACCGAATTTTTCATTCATACGTTTTACACAAGATAAAATCATTTGTGCTTCTTCGGTTATATCTACTTTTTCGCCGTGTTTTTGGCAGTTACTACACGTTTCACAACGAGTATTAGAGGGAATATTAGTAAAATAGTCGACAATATAAGTACTTAAGCAACGGCCAGTAAAACAATAATTCGTCATCGCTTGTAACTTTTCATATTCTAGCTGTTTCATTTCTTCTTCCATTTCAGACTGTTCAATGAGAAACTTTTGTAATTGAATATCTTGATTGGAAAAAATTAAAACACAATCGCTATTTTCACCATCACGCCCAGCACGTCCGGCTTCCTGATAATAAGATTCGATGTTCATCGGCATAGCATAATGCAAAACATAGCGAACATTCGATTTATCTATACCCATTCCGAATGCATTTGTTGCAATAATTACTTGGCATTCATCATGTATAAAAGCGTTCTGGGCTTTTTGCCGACTTTGTTCATCTAATCCAGCATGATATTTTGCAACATTGTACCCTTTCCCATGTAATCGTTCATATAAGG
Source organism: Pseudogracilibacillus sp. SO10305 (assembly GCF_037072005.1). NCBI lineage: Bacteria > Bacillati > Bacillota > Bacilli > Caryophanales > Bacillaceae > Pseudogracilibacillus > Pseudogracilibacillus sp. SO10305. The sequence continues at coordinate 42,571 of NZ_JAXHDE010000008.1, forward strand.
TGTCTACTTGTTTTCTTGTTGCTGCATATATAATGCCGGATTCATCTTTTCTCTCTCTTAAAAATTGCTCAACGTAAGAAGTTTTATCCCGACCTTTTACGAGATGAAAGTGTAAATTACTTCGTTCGAATCCTGTTTGAACGACATGATTATCGTGTATATGTAAAAGTTTTTGAATATCTTCTTTTACATCTTTTGTTGCTGTAGCAGTTAATGCAACATAAAGTGGGATATTCGTTAGTTGCTGCAATGTTGGGACGACAGAACGGTAACTCGGTCTAAAATCGTGCCCCCATTGTGAAATACAATGTGCTTCATCAAAAGCAATTAAGGAAATAGTTATGTTACTAATCGTTCGTAAAAAGTAGTCTGATTGAATTCTTTCTGGTGCGATATAGACAAATTTAAATGCACGTTGTTTTAAAAGTTCCATTCGTTCTTGTTGTTCAAACGATGTTAGGGAACTATTGATATATGTAGCGGAAATGCCTAAAGTATTTAAAGAGTCTACCTGATCCTTCATTAAAGAAATAAGTGGTGAAATAATGATGGCAGTACCTTCTTTGGCAAGCGCAGGTAGCTGAAAACAAAGTGATTTTCCATTACCAGTGGGCATAATTGCTAATGTATGGTTATCACCCATAATATGTGAAATTGTCGCCTCTTGACCAGGGCGAAATGTAGAATATCCGAAGTAATGTTCCATGATGGATGTAATTTGTTGCACGGTATATTGACTCCTTTAACATTATAAAAATCGTGTAATCTTTTTATCTATCTCTATTGTACAACATTTTTTTATGGCATCATATAGGAATATATTGAATTAGAAAGGATGGGTGTAATGAGTGACTGGGTCATAAAATTGCTCATTGCGACAGTAGCAGGTGTCGTATTAGGGATTGAACGAGAAGCAAAACATAAACCTCTTGGATTAAAAACATGTGTCGTAATTGCTGTAACAAGTTGTCTATTAACGATAGTATCGATTGAAACGGCTTTTTTAAATGAACAAAATCCATTTATTCGGTCTGACCCAATGCGATTATCTGCACAAATTGTAAGTGGGATTGGTTTTTTAGGTGCAGGGGTAATTTTACGAAGAAATAATGATGTAATTTCTGGGCTTACGACGGCCGCAATTGTTTGGACGGCTTCAGGAATCGGGATTGCAGTTGGTGCCGGTTACTTTAAAGAAGTGGCGGTTTCTTTAATTTTAATCGTTATAAGTATACGTTTTTTACCTTTTATCGTTACAAAATTAGGACCACATACATTACGTGAGCAAGAAGTTAAGTGTACGATTTTTATGGATGAATTAACGACAGATGTTCAACAAACATTATTAGAAATAGAAAATGTGATTGGGAAACTACGAAATATAAAAATTAATAACCGGGAGAAAGAACTAAGGATTGATTTTATAAGTTTGATAGAGGCGAAGGAACATTCCATTATCACGTATTATGATGCTTTAAAAGAGATTGAAGGAATTAAAGGAATTGAAATTCACGGAAGATAGTGTGTAATAAAGTGTGCTAAACTAGTTGAAGCAAATAAGGGTGAACGGTAGTCTACTTAAACACTGTCTAAGTAAAGAGGACAGTTTCACACTTCACTAGTGCCATCTTTGCATATAAATAAAAAACAAGTGAATTTCCTCCTTAGAAGTAAAAACGGTGAAAACGAACTCTAAGGGGGAAAACCACTTGTTTTATGAATGATTGTTATAATTTTACAACACTGGTTGGCAAAGCCAAAATTAGTATTACAACACTATTGAAAACTACAGTACATCTCCGATGGGACATATTTGCATATAATCACTAACCTCTTACACGATTATATATCGAGTGAAACCACTAATTAACCAAAACGGATGAAGTTAAAATCTAAATTTAGACGTATAGCCTCTCAAAATCGTAAAATTCCATATTATGTTTTGTCCTAATTGCTTTTGTCTCATTAATTATGATGCACGGAATGATTCCGCATTTTTGATAGCTGCATCGACTTCTTTAGTGTAAAGTACCTTCACATCGTTAGACCAAACGAAAATTTTTGCCATAACATCAATAATGTCAGCTTTATGACGTTTCACTTCTGCAATATTAAATAGTAAATCTCCCGTACGACGGTACATAAAATCAATTGGATGCAAGACCATTTCATGGTGAATACTGTACATTAATTTTGCATATAATGCATTTGGTAAATTTGTATCATTGTAATCAATATAGGAAATAGCTGTATCAATATTTGATCCAAAGGTAGCAATTAAATTAGTAGCCTCATCTTTTGTAAATGATAGAGCTTGTAATTTTTGCATCCATGTTTCTTTAAATGTAGTGAAACCTTTTGATCCACCAACATCTCCACCTGAAATTGGTAATTGTTTCGTTTGACATGTTGCATGATCAAATTTTTTCTTCGGTACATATTTTTTATATAATAAGTCAACGATTGTTTCTGCCATTTTACGGTATCCAGTTAATTTTCCACCAGCAATCGTAATAATGTTCGATTCAGCTTCCCAAATTTCGTCTTTACGTGAAATTTCAGATGGATCTTTTCCTTCTTCAAAAATTAACGGACGGACACCAGCCCAGCTTGATTCAACGTCTGCTTCATGTAAAGTTAAATGTGGGAACATATCTGCAATTGCTTTTAATAAGTAATCCACCTCAGATTGTAACACATGCATATCTTCCGCATTACCATCATAGAAGTCATCTGTCGTACCTACATATGTTTTTCCGTCACGGGGAATAGCGAAAACCATACGTTTGTCATGTGTATCAAAATATACTGCTTGTTTTAATGGGAATTTTTCTTGATCAAAAACAATATGAACCCCTTTAGATAATTGTAAATGCTTTTTCCCTTTTGCATAGTCTAAATGACGTAGCTTATCAACCCAAGGTCCACTTGCGTTTACGACAACATCTGTACGAACGATTATTTCTTTATGAATTGCTTTATCTAAAAAGCGTACACCGTTCACTTTTTTCTTTTTATCATATTCAAACCCAGTTACTTGTGCATAGTTTAAAATCGTCGCACCTTTTTCAGCGGCCTTTTTCATGACTTCTAATGTTAAACGAGCGTCATCAGTACGATATTCAACGTAAACACCGCCACCTTTTAATCCTTTTTCTTTAATAAAAGGTACTTTATCAACGACAGCATTTTTTGAAATCATCACTTTACGCTCACTGCGTTTTACTTGTGCTAAATTATCGTACATCGTTAATGCAACATTTGTCATGACACGGCCAAACGTACCGCCTTTATGGAAAGGAAGTAACATACGCTCAGGTGTTGTTACGTGTGGTCCATTTTCATATACAACTGCACGCTCACGCCCTAATTGTGCAACCTCTTTAATTTCAAATTGTTTTAAATAACGTAATCCACCATGTACTAATTTTGTTGAACGACTGGATGTACCGCTTGCGAAGTCATTCATTTCTAATAATGCCACTTTTAAACCACGTGTTGCCGCATCTAATGCGATTCCAGCACCCGTAATGCCACCACCAACAATAACGATGTCGAACGTTTCATTTGCTAATTTACTTGTTGTTTCAGCTCTTCTTAAATTTGAAAAACTCATGTATGATTCGCTCCTTTATGTAGTTTATGCATAAAAAAAGAGAGCACAGAAAAATATTGCCTTCATTCAAAGCAATGTCATTTCTGGTCTCTCTCGTATACTCTAACCATTTTTTATTCATTTGGTACTTTAAGTATAACATAAATTGATATGAAGTCCATACTATTATTTGAAAATAATAGGAGATTTATACGTCGTGTAACGATTTAGACAAATTATGATAATGGAGCCAAATGAAGCACGGAGGACGGGGTGTTTTGTTTATTATAATTGATCTTATTTGCAGCAAAAAAAGGAACGTATGCTATGATAGAGATAGGTATATTGGACGGATTTAAACGATGTCTAAAAATATGAATTTTAATATATAAAGTATTAATTGGAAGGAAAGTAGGGATGGATGTTGCAAGTTATCGTAACACATATGAATACGGATTTTGATGCGTTAGCATCGTTGTATGCGGCAAAAAAGTTATACCCAGATGCAACGGTCGTCTTATCTGACAAACAAGAGACAAAAGTGAGACAGTTTTTAAATATATATCGTGACACACTTACGTTTACAGATGAAAAAGATGTAAATTGGGAAAATGTCACAGATATGATTATTGTCGACGTCGCAAATAGAAGAAGAATCGGTTCTTATATGGACAGCTTAGATATGTCAAAAATAAATGTCATTGTATTTGATCACCATCCACCTAAAAAAGGAGATATCGATGATGCAGATCGCCAAATCGAGCCAGTTGGTGCAACGGTAACATTATTGATTGAAAAAATGATCGAACAAAATATTCCGATTAGTTCTTTTGAGGCGACATTATTTGGACTTGGTATTTACACGGATACAAATGCGTTTATGAATGATATTACATCTGCACGTGATTTTAAGGCCGCTAGTTTTTTAATGGATAATGGGATGAGCCTAGAAATGGTCCATCAATTTTCTGAACATGTTTTACTACCAGAACAGCAGCACATTTTGAATGATTTATTTACGAAAATGGATGTCCGTTCAATAGATGGGTTAGAGATTGTTGTAGCGGCTAGTAGTTATGACTTTTTCCAAAGTGGGTTGGCGACGATTACAAGTCGTTTATTAGAAATTACAAATACAGATGCAGTCATTACGGTAGTCGGGATGAAAAATCATGTTCATATTGTTGGAAGAGCAAGTTCTGATCGTATTAATTTATTGCCACTTTTAAAGAAGTTTGAAGGTGGTGGACATGAAAAAGCCGGTTCAGCGATGGTAAAACGTTCGACTTGTGAGGAAATTTTGCCGAAAGTAATAGAGGACTTAGGTTTGATTTCTAAACCAGGAATAACAGTGCGAGATATGATGGTATATCCTGTTAAAACATTGACACCTGATACTACTATTGAAGAAGCAGGAAGAAAAATGTATCGATATGGCCATTCAGGATATCCTGTTGTACAAGAAGGGAAATTAATTGGCATGGTCACTCGACGTGATTTGGATAAAGCAAATCATCACGGACTTGGACATGCTCCTGTAAAAGCATATATGAGTACGAATTTAATTACCGTAACAGAAGAAAAGACATTAGAGGAAATACAGCAATTAATTATTGAACGAAATATTGGACGTTTACCTGTGATTCGTGATGGAAAGCTAGTTGGAATTATTACACGAACAAATATTATTGAAAAAATGCATGAATTAGCTTTAATGGAGGAAAGTGGAAAGGATCAACCGTTAAAAACGAATATGAAAAATGATCTGAAAGAACAACTGGAACATGATGCGTTCTCATTATTAGAAAAAATTCGCCAAACTGCTGAACAAGCAAAGATTGATGTTTATTTAGTCGGAGGTATTGTGCGCGACTTATTTCTACATGTTCCAAACGATGATATCGATATTGTTGTGGAAGGAAGCGGGATTGATTTTGCTAAACAGCTGACAGAGGACCATGGTGGAGAAGTGCTCATTCATGAAAGTTTTGGAACGGCCACATGGGAGACAATGGATGGGTTTAGTATTGATGTAACGACGTCTAGATTAGAATATTATGATCGACCAGCTTCATTACCAGATGTGGAATCATCTTACGTGGCGGAAGATTTACAACGACGCGACTTTACGATTAATGCTATGGCAGTTTGTTTAACTGGGGAGAAGTTTGGAGACCTCATGGATCCATATAATGGACAACAAGATTTACGCGATGGAAACATTACAATCTTACATAATTTAAGTTTTGTAGAGGATCCAACGCGGATTTTACGTGCAGTTCGTTTCGAGACGCGATTTGAATTTTTAATGGATAAACAGACAGAACAATTAGCCTTACAATCGATTAGTACGATGCGTAATCTATCTAACCAACGAATTGTCGATGAATTAATCCGTATTTTTAAAGAAGATAATATTGCGCGAGCGATGATACGCTTATACGACGTAGATTTTTGGAAGCAATATAATGTTGGCATCCCACTATCTGACGTAATTGAACGGGTGAAGAAGTTACGAGTATTATTTGATATGTATGAGCATGTGGAACCTCACTGGTTCCATTATGTCGCAATTCCATTTTTTAATCCTCCATTTCATGATGCAATAAAAGAGTTTGCTTTGACGAAAAAAGAAATGAAATTTGTTCGTGCTGTGGAGGAGTTTTTCCGCATGGATGGATGGCGTCAAACGGAACGAAGCGGGGATATACACGCTTATGCTAAACCATTTGAGGATGACGTACTATTATTTATCCTATCTGTTTCCTCCATTGAGAATGAGAAAGTCATTTTGCAATATATTGAAAGCAGGAAAAAACTGGAGCAATACATTACTGGAGCAGATTTAATTTTAAGAGGATTAAAACCAGGTGCACATTTTAAAGAATTATTATTACAATTAGAAATTGCTACATTGAACAAGGAAGTAACGACAAAAGAAGAAGCATATGCATGGATTGAAGCAAATATACAATAAACAGAAATAAAGGGATATACAACACGATATATTCGTACATGTACATCCCTTTATTCTACATACTGTTTCTTCATACTAGTTACTATCCTTTTTCCTTTCTGATTCTACGTCTTTTTTAATTTTGTAATATTTTTCTGCGCCTAAACCACCTTCACCAATCATTTTAGAAATTTCTTTACGGCGTACTTCTTGTTTTTTCTCGACTACTTTACGATCGTCTTGTGCCATTTCATTTCCTCCTTTCAATGAAAAATGAAGTGTATTAAGTATAGGTTCTACTATTATTATATCATTTTAACTGAAAATTTCCACTACTCTAATCCCTATTCTCAATAGGGTTTACATGTTTAAAAGATTAGATTAAGGGAATAATAGCTTTGTCTTTATCTTTTACTTTTTAGGAGAGATGTTTATGAATATGTCTTCAAGGTTTATAAAGTTTATCGGTGGCAAAAACCTACTTTTCGGGTTATTAACATTATTGTTATTAGGTGTTGTCATCATGATATATAATAAAATTTCATTCGTGTTTCAGCCGATTTTTATTATATTATCAACGATAGTTCCACCTGTTATTCTTGCATTTATTGCGTACTACTTACTAAACCCAATTGTAAATTTACTAGAAAAAGTGAAAATTAACCGGTTGTGGGGAATTATTATTATCATTATCGGTTTTACTGGAATCGTCACAGGTCTATTATTTGTTATCATTCCAATTATAACTAGACAAGTGAAAGAATTTGCTGCTAATTTTCCTGATTATATGGATACATTGAGTGCGACAATCCAAGGGTTACTACATCAATCTATTTTAGAACCGTATTATGATGAGGCGATGGATTGGATTGATACTAACTTAGGTGATTTACCAGCAGAGCTTATGGCAAATGCAGGAAGTGCGATTGATGGGGTTGCGAGTGTTGCGCAAACAATTACGACGATTGGGATTACAATTGGTACATTCCCATTTGTACTTTTCTTTTTATTAAAAGATGCAACGAAATTTAAAGAATATTGTTTACGTTTATTCCCTAAAAAATTTCGCCACGATATCCATGAAATTTTAAATCAAATGGATACACAAGTTGGTTCGTATATTCGCGGACAAATTCTCGTCGCATTTTGTATTGGAGTACTATTATTTATCGGATATTTAATCATCGGATTAGACTATGCGATTATTTTAGCTTCCGTTGCGGCGGTGACAAGTGTTGTACCGTACTTAGGACCAATCATCGCGATTACACCAGCAATTATTATTGCGATCGTAACGTCTCCTTGGTTGTTAGTGAAACTAGCAATTGTATGGGCCGTTGTTCAATTTTTAGAAGGACATTTTATTTCCCCGAATGTGATGGGAAAGACGATGCAAATTCATCCATTAACAATTATTTTCGTGTTATTAGTTGCTGGAAAACTGTTTGGAGTGGTCGGAATGATTTTAGCTATTCCAGGATATGCGTTATTGAAAGTACTCATCACGTACATTTTCCAAAAGTTTAAAATTCGATATAATAAATTTTATGAAGAAGGTTATGAACGGGAAGAAATAGAACAGTAAAATTAAAAGCTAGGAAACGATTAGAGTAGATTTCCATCTAATTGTTCCTAGCTTTTTTAAGGTATTTATTTTTCTGGAATGTCGCACCCATCTGGACCGCAAGTGTCTTCATTGTTTCCAATTGTTTGTAATGGAGACATTTTGTTTTCTTCTTCCCACACTTGTTGTAATGCTTGTGTGAATGTTTCTGTCGGTTGTGCACCTGAAATAGCATATTTCCGGTTGATGATAAAAAATGGTACACCCGTTATTTGGAATTGTGTTGCTTCCTGTAAATCCGTTTCTACTTCTTCGCGAAATGCTTGTTCATTACATAATGTTGCTAATGCTTCTTCTTTTTCTAATCCAACAGCAGCGGCAATTTCCGCTAATTCATCTAGATTGCCAACATCTTTTGACTCGAGAAAGTGGGCACTTAATAATGCTTCAGAAATAGCGGCACCTTTTCCTTTTAATGCAGCAAACTTTGCTAAACGATGGGCATCAAATGTATTCGTCTGTTTCATCGTATCGAATTGAAAATCTAATCCAACAAGGTTGGCTTGTTGTTTTACATGATTCGTCATTTGTTTCACTTGTTCCATCGACCCGAATTTCTTTGCCAATGTTTCATAATAATCTTGTCCATTATAACGTGGTGTATTTGGATCCAGTTGATAACTTTTGAATATTACTTCTACATCCTCTTTATGAGGGAAGTCGGCTATAGCTTCTTCTAATTTTCTCTTTCCTATATAGCAAAAAGGACATACATAATCAGACCATACTTCAATTTTCATTTGTATATTCTCCTTTATCGTTTATACGTTCAATATATCATTTATCTTTATACGACGTAAAAATATTAGCTTAATATGTCGGAACGGCATTTACATCAGAGGGACTTTTCGCTTAAAATGTACAATGGGAGTTTGGAACTTATAGTAGAGGGATGAAGAAAATGCACAGGAACATAATGAAAGTACTACCAGGATTACTCCTCTGCTTTGTTGTTATGATGCTCGGTATTTACGGAGCAGAACTAATTGGTGTGATGATGAAGCAGATGAATGTAATTGCACCGGAAAGTAATACACCAATTTCAGGAATTTTCGTAGCAATTATTATCGGGATGATTGTTCGAAATGTATTTGGTTTGAAGGAAATGTTTACATTCGGCATGAATTTTTCGGTAAAACGTTTATTACGTTTCGGGATTATTTTGTTAGGCTTGCGGCTTAGTTTAGTAGAAGCGGTGAAATTGGGAGCATTAGGTATTCCGCTTATTATTGCTTGTATCGCTTCAGGATTTTTCTTAACGATTTATTTAACGAAAAAATTACAACAATCCACCCGTCTAGGAATGTTAATTGCAACTGGAACAGGTATTTGTGGAGTAACAGCAATTATGGCAACAGCCCCTGTTTTGAAAGCGAAAGATAATGAAATTTCGTATGCGGTAGCTAACATAACTATTTTTGGGTTAACTGGAATGGTCTTATATCCATTATTAGCTAATTTTTTATTTGGGGATGACCCTATTAAAACGGGAATGTTTTTAGGTACAGCAATTCACGATACAGCACAAGTAACTGGTGCCGCATTGATTCATGCACAGATGTTTCAAATGGATGATGTTATTGATGTTGCTACTGTAACAAAATTAACCCGTAATTTATTTATCATCGTGATGATTCCTCTCGTTTCCTTTTTATATTTTAAAGGAGAAGGGACGAATAAAGGAGAAAAAGTGCCAAAATGGTACACATTTATTCCATTATTCGTTATCGGTTTTTTATGTTTATCACTCATTCGTACTATTGGAGATGCTACATTAGATAGTACTGGTGCTGCATTCGGAATGTTAAACACGTCTTTATGGGAAATGATATATACGAAAGGAAGTAATTTTGGAACGACATATTTACTAGGAATGGCGATGGCTGGTGTCGGATTATCGACTGATTTCTGGATGCTTAAAGGAATCGGTTGGAAGCCTTTTTATATTGGATTAACAGCAGCATTAACGGTCGGATTTGTCAGTGCTTTGTTAATTAGTTTATTCGGAGGATTCGTGCAAATGTAAAAGATTGGGACAGATTGTTTTGGGTAGTACCCCCTTAAGGTTAAAGTGAAATGCTTGCGTTTGGGGTGCAACATCCAGACGGTTTTGTCTCAATCTTTTTTTGTCCATAGATGCAATTCATACATATTTAATTAGGTTATATTAAGATGATAAATATTTAAAACATATATATTGAAATAGAGATAATTTTTGTGTATGATATATATAACATGTAAAAAAGGGGATAGAAACAATGACAAAGTGGAATGTAGATACAACACATACAAACGTAGGGTTTTCAGTAAGACATATGATGGTTTCAAAAGTTAGAGGCTCTTTTGGTAACTTACAGGGATCTGTTGAAGGAGATGTCAACGAATTAACAGGTGCAAAAATTAATTTTGAAATCGATGTTAACTCTATCGATACAAAAAACGAAGACCGTGATAATCATTTACGCTCAGGAGATTTTTTCGACGTAGAAAATTATCCGAATATCGCATTTGAATCAACAAACATCGTTGAAACTGGAAAAGATGAATATGATGTAACTGGTCACTTATCAGTGAAAGGAACGACGAAAGAACATACTTTCAAAGTTGAGCGTACTGGTGAAGGTGTTAATCCATGGGGCGTAACCGTAGTAGGATTTGAAGGCCGAACAAAAATCTCACGTGAAGAATTCGGGTTAACGTGGAACCAAACATTAGAAACAGGTGGCGTCTTAGTAGGCGACGACATCACAATCGATATTGAATTACAAGTAAATCCAGCATAAGTTTCGCAATTTTGGCGTGTTTCTTTTTTGAAGAAACACGTTTTTTTATGTGCAGGGTGTGGGAGTGTTACGGGAAAAATATGTACTAATTTTATTGTCCTGTTAATATTAGTATCGTAGTTTTATAAGTAATTGGCATGTATACAAAGGGAGGTAATCGTGATGTGATAAAAATTGGTTTTATGTCGTATGTAAAAACGATAAAACTTGAGATACTATCTATATATTCGGAAGAGGGGCGGCTTTTTCACGAAAACTTGCGAAATTACTTGGTATATCCGCAAGTAAACCGGCAAATCGCTCACAACTTGCGAAATTACTTGATATATCCGCAAGTAAACCGACAAATTACTCACAACTTGCGAAATTACCTGATATATTCGCAAGTAAACCGGTAAATCGCCCTCAACTTGCGAAATTACTTGACATATTCGCAAGTAAACCGGCAAATCGCTCACAACTTGCGAAATTACTTGATATATCCGCAAGTAAACTGGCAAATCGCTCACAACTTGCGAAATTACCTGATATATCCGCAAGTAAACCGGTAAATTGCTCACAACTTGCGAAATTACTTGATATATCCGCAAGTAAACCGGTAAATTGCTCACAACTTGCGAAATTACTTGATATATCCGCAAGTAAACCGGTAAATTGCTCACAACTTGCGAAATTACTTGGTATATCCGCAAGTAAACCGGCAAATCGCTCACAACTTGCGAAATTACTTGATATATCCGCAAGTAAACCGGCAAATCGCCCTCAACTTGCGTAATTAACTGATATATCCGCAAGTTTACGGAAAAAAATGCCTCAACTTGCGGAATTAACCCATATAAGCTACAAGTAAACTGAAAAAATGAAAATGAATCAATTAGAAGACGGTACGATTGAAGTAGAGAGACTATCAGTTGGATCGTTAAAGATAAAAACAAACTATAAACAAAAGGAGACTAAGAAAGCACAAAATTAAAGTAATTTTCAGCAACGTGAGTATGAACGAAATATAATAGTTTCGTAGAATTCACTTAGAATATTGGATGCTCTGGTTAATAGCATAGATTCTATAAGTTACATATAAAAACGTAATAAACAAAAACGCCCGGCACTTTACGTACCAAGCGTTACCATTAATGGAGCATGTCGGGCTCGAACCGACGACCTCCTGCGTGCCACGCAGATACTCTCCCAACTGAGCTAATGCCCCATAACAATTTTATTATAAGATAACGGCTCTGAATAATCAATGGACATCATGGCACTCATCAAGGAAGCATGTATTTTATAGACTACATACACAAAAATTGGACACTTAATAGTTTTAAATCTTTTTACTATTGCAATGCCTATTTTGTAATACTTCCAACATCGCTTCTTTAATTTCTTCATAACCTGTACAACGGCAAATATTAGATTGTAGCCAATTTTTAATATCATAGGCGGTCGCATTTGGCTGACATATTGATAAAGCGTGACAATTCATAATAAAGCCGGATGTACAATAGCCACATTGAAATGCAAATTTTTCAAGAAAAGCTTTTTGTATCGGGGTATCTTTTAAACCTTCAATCGTAGTGAAGTTCTCCCCATCTGCTTCAACAGCTAACATGAGACAAGATTTCATTGGTCTATTACCTTTTAAAATTGTACATGTTCCACAATCGCCATTTTTACAACCAGGTTTGGCACCAGTCAACCCAAGTTCATCCCTTAACATATCTAATAAAATAGTCGCTTGTCTTACATAGATAGTTTTCTTTTCGCCATTTATAGTACAAGTAATTTTTTGTCTCATTGTTATTCCTTTCCAAATTCAGAAATTATCTCTTTTACAAGCCCATGAAAAATAAAGGTTCGAAATTCACTTGAACCATTCATATCATCTAAAATAGGGGAGGGTAGTTGTTCAAGTGTTTTTTGAATACGATTTTTCAAAGGTTCGTTCCTCTCATTTAACGTCGTATCAATCATGTCTAGTTGGAATGGAGCATGACATAATCCGCTAAAAGCAAATCTAACAATATGTGGCATATGGATAGCACTTATTGTTACTAGTGGATAACCAATTCTTCCATTTGCTGTTACTTTTTTACTTGTAAAAGGCATGTTCAAAAAAACCTTATCAATTTTAAATTGCACAATAAATGCTCCGTGTTCTAACATTATCTTTCCAGTTTGTATATTATATATTTGTTGTATAGGAACTGTGTGTAATCCCGTTGGACTAGCAATTACTACATCACAATTTGTTAAAAGAAGGGGTAAAATGGCTTCTTTATATTTCAAATTGCTACAAATATTGCCTCCTAATGTTATTTTTTCACGAGATGTATGATCAGCGATTCTATTACATACTTTGCTCAACAACGGGAAGTGAGGTATTGTTTCAATAGTTGCTAAGGGAATAGAGGCGCCAATAATAAAAGTGTCGTTTTCTTCTTTTATTTCGTGGCACATATTTATATTTTTAATATCGATGACAGCTTTTACCTCAGTATAAAGTGTTTCAATTCGTCTAAAAGTAATAAACTCTGTTCCGCCGTTAAAATAAAGAGGGGATTTTTTGTTTTCACTTAATGTATGAAATAAGCCAAGTGCTTCCTTTATAGTGTTGGGACGATAATAGTCAAAGTCAGTTGCAATCATTTTTGTATCTCCTTTTTTGTTGCCAAATATATTCAGGATATAATGGGAGTTGATTTAATGGAGTATCAACTGCGGCAGATAAACTATTTGCAAGGGCACCTGACATGCCGACAATACCGTGCTCGGCGAGGCCTCTTGCGCCGTACGGACCATCTGCTTGTGGAGTCTCAATAAACTCGACAGTGTAGACGGGATTTTCGCCAAAGCGTAACATGTGATAGGATCTGAACTGGTTGTTCAATACTTGGCCAACATTATTGTATATAAAACCTTCACGACTAGCCATACTTAAACCCATTTTCATTGCACCCATCACTTGTCCTTTTGCTCCCATCGGATTTAAAATTGTTCCCGCATCCATCACTGTTACAGCACGAATGATATCATAGTAGAACGTATCAGTTTGAAGTTCTACCTCAACCGCTTGTGCTCCAACCGTCCAAAATGGTGCTGGCTTTGTTTGTCCATTCACCATGTTCATTTTTGTTAAATGTTCCATAATAAAACCGCCGTGACCGATGACGAAAGTGCCAACCGTATTCCCATTTGTAAGTTGATAGCCAAAACATACATCCGAAATATTGACATACTTCTTCGGATTACTTTTTATGTATACTTTTGCGTTTTTCACTTCTAAATGCTCCGGCCTAGAATGTAATGCGAATGATGCATTGTATTTTAATTGTTTTTTTACATCTTCAGCAGCTTCTAATACTGCATTTCCGACCATATGTGTCGCAGTACTTGCAACAGTTTTCCAATGTTTAGGACTTGTTTGTGTATTTATTTCCATGTTCACGTTAATTTTACTCTCGTGAACTTGGAGACTTTCCGCTAAAATTTGTGCTAATACTGTTTTCGTACCGTTTCCTATTTCCACGACACCGATATTTAAATTCATACTGCCATCTTTATTGAATGTAATAATTGCACCAGCTGAAGCATTAGTTGGTGACATAGAAGCCTTCCAAAGACATGCGATTCCCTTGGCACGAACGATATTTTGGCTGATTTGTGTAACTTGCCCCTCTTCCCATTGAATTAATTTTTTTACCCTTTCTAGACAGGAAGTAACATTTCCGATATTTCCCTTTGTTAAAAGAGCTTGACTTGGAGTAGTATCACCTGGTTTGATGGTGTTTTTTAATCGTAAAGTTATCGCATCTATACGTAATTTTTTAGCTAATAAGTCTATCGCTCTTTCGATTGCAAAAATTAACTCGCCATGTCCATAGCCACGAAAAGATGTAGCATATGGATTGTTTGTGTAAATACAATATGAATCACATGTAACATGTTTAATATTGTATGGACCAGTACAGTTTAGCGCAGCAGAATTTGTAATATCGGACGATTCATCGACATAGGCACCGGCATTAAAAAAAAGTTGAATGTTTGCCATCGTTAATTTTCCGTCAATTGTTGCACCAAGTTTTACAGTTGCGTCCATACCGATATGGACAGGAGATGTTACCATATCAACTTCCCTCGGGTTATTTATCGCCACCATCCTCCCACCAACAGCTTTGGAGGCAATATATGCAATAAATTCCAATTGAATCGATGCCTTTCCCCCGAACGCACCACCGACAAATGGGGTATGGACGATTACTTTATTTTGTTCAATCATAAAATATTTACTAATCATTTGTTTGATTACAAACGGCGCCTGACTAGAGCTATGAACATGTACAACCCCATTTGGTAAAATTTCTACTTTTGCTGTGCGGGTTTCCATTGCAGCGTGATCAGATTGTGGCAAAGAAACCGTTGTTTCAACGACGACATGGCTTTCGGTTTCCCCAGTTTTCATATTTCCTTTCCGGATTTTTACATGATTGGCGATATTTTGTTTCGGTTTAGGTCTAATATTTTTTAGTTGTGTATAGTGTTCAAAATTTTCATGTATGCGTGTTTGCTTTGTAGTCATTGCTTCATGTACAGTGGATAGGTTTGGTAAGGGATCATATTTCACATGAACAACATTACAAGCGTGCTGTGCTTCATGTTCACTATCAGCAACAACAACTGCAATAGGTTCACCGAAGTATCTTACTTTTTCCTGAGCCAAAATGGGTCTATCTTCAACTGTTGATCCGACCAAAACAGGACAATCTTTACCTGTTAATATTGCGCGAACACCAGAGCATTTCAACGCTTTAGACGTATCAATAGAAATAATATTTGCATGTACATGAGAGCTCGTCACTAATCTTGCATGTAGCATCCCATTTTGTATATTGTCTGCCGTATATTTTGCGGCGCCAGTTACTTTGTTGTTCCCTTCGATTCTTGGCACACTTTGTCGTATCATGTTTTATTCAACCACCTATGAAAGTTTTGTAGCAATATTGTTTCCAAAAATAGGGAATGTATACGACGGAAAATATCTCGAATTAAAACATTCTTATTGACAGATACTTTTGAAACGTGTAAAGTGAAATATAGTTCGAAGTTGAGATATATTCTATTTTTTATCTCGTATTAAATATATATTAATTTGAATTATGTTGGAGGGTTTTAGATTGGTAATTTCTATTGTTATACAAGTTTTATTAGGAGTAGGTTTCATTATGTTTGGGTATCAAAAATTTGTTTCACCAGATATGAAAGAAGGTTTTAAGTATTTTGGTTATGGTGATAGCTTTCGAATATTTACAGGAGCATTTGAAATAATTGGGGCTATTTTTTTATTAGTAGGAATTTGGATGGGAAACTTGGCGCTTATTGGAGCAATAATGCTTGTTTTAGCAATGGTCGGTGCGGTTTTTACACATATAAAAATAAAAGATACAGTTAAAAATATGATGATGCCAATTGTTCTATTATTGCTAAGTCTTATTGTCGTTGTCATGAATGTTTCAGCATAAGTTAATTTAGAATCGGGAACAATTTAATTTATATAAAATTTTATTGAAAAAAGGAGAATGAAATTATGACGAAAGTAAATGTAGCAGTAGTTTATTATAGTATGGGTGGAACTAACTATGAATTAGCAAAATGGGCAGAAGAAGGTGCAAAGGAATTGGGGGCAGATGTAAGGGTGTTAAAAGTACCTGAATTAGCACCACAATCTGTTATTGATGGCA
This sequence comes from Pseudogracilibacillus sp. SO10305, assembly GCF_037072005.1. Classification (NCBI taxonomy): domain Bacteria; kingdom Bacillati; phylum Bacillota; class Bacilli; order Caryophanales; family Bacillaceae; genus Pseudogracilibacillus; species Pseudogracilibacillus sp. SO10305. The sequence continues at coordinate 59,264 of NZ_JAXHDE010000008.1, forward strand.
ATGATGCTTGGAAGGCGACTGTTGATCAAACATCACATATTGCTGAAGTGACATCAGCAGATATCGAATGGGCAGACGCAATTATTTTCAGTACACCGACAAGATTTGGTGTGATGGCATCACAAATGAAACAGTTTTTAGATACTCAAGGTGGACTATGGGCTTCAGGTAAGACAGTTAACAAAGTAGTTAGTGCAATGTCTTCAGCACAAAATCCACACGGTGGACAAGAAGCGACAATTTTATCCTTATATACGGCGATGATGCATTGGGGAGCAATCATTGCAGCGCCAGGATATTCAGATCCGTCAATTTTTGCTGCGGGAGGAAACCCTTACGGAACAAGTGTGACAGTCGATCAAGATGGGAAGATGGTAGAAGATGTGGAAGGTGCTGTGAAATACCAAGCAAAACGTACAGTACAGGTCGCACAATGGGTAAAAGATGGAAAATAATATTGAAGTGATCAAGCTAGGGCGCTATGAAGTGCCCTAGCTTTTATATTCGCAAGTTCTCTAGGGAATCTGGTTGCAGTTGCGAATATACGTAATAATTCCGCAAGTTTTCCCGTAAATCCTGTCACACTTGCGAATATACGTGATAATTCCGCAAGTTCCCGTGCAAATCCCGTTGCACTTGCGAATATACGTGTTAATTTCGCAAGTTCCCCCGTAAATCCCGTTGCAGTTGCGAATATACGTGATAATTCCGCAAGTTCCCGTGCAAATCCCGCTCCACTTGCGAATATACGTAATAATTCCGCAAGTTCCCGTGCAAATCCCGCTCCACTTGCGAATATACGTGATAATTCCGCAAGTTCCTGTGTAAATCCCGCTTCACTTGCGAATATACGTGTTAATTCCGCAAGTTTTCCCGTAAATCCTGTCACACTTGCGAATATACGTGTTAATTCCGCAAGTTCCCGTGCAAATCCCGTCACACTTGCGAATATACGTAATAATTTCGCAAGTTCTCCTTCAAATCCCGCTCCACTTGCGAATATACGTGATAATTCCGCAAGTTCCCGTGCAAATCTGGTTGCACTTGCGAATATACGTAATAATTTCGCAAGTCGCCCAGCCACTCCATTATACATTCTCAAAAAATGGACAATTTTACGTACTATTATATTTGAAACAAGGCTTCTTACCCTGTATAGAATATAGTATCTATGGTAAAATAGTTTAAATACTCTATTTCATTGTAAGGAGATGATCATATGGAGCAAATAAATATATTCTCGAAAAGAGAGGAAATAGCAAATGCTATTACACATGGTATTGGTGCATTACTAAGTGTTGTTGCACTAACGTTGTTGGTCGTTTATGCATCAATGTATGGTTCTGCTGCACATGTAGTTTCGTTTACAATTTTTGGAGTTACGATGTTAAATTTATACGTTTCATCGACATTATTACACGCACTTCCAAAAGGGAAAGCGAAAGATGTCTTTGAGATTTTGGACCATTCGTCCATTTACTTATTTATTGCAGGGACATATACACCGATAACATTAATTGTAATGGATGGTGCACTTGGATGGGTGCTATTTGGTATCGTTTGGGGAGTAACAGTTTTTGGAATTGTGTTTAAAGTATTTTTTGTGAAAAAATTTTTATTCGTTTCAACCATTTTATATATATTATTAGGTTGGCTCGTCATTATTGGATGGGATCAAATCATTTCGAATTTACACGGAAATGGTGTTACATTGCTCGTTATCGGTGGTGTTTTATATACGGTAGGAACTATCTTCTTCCTATGGCGTGGTTTTAAATATCATCATGCGATTTGGCATTTATTTGTAGTGGGAGGCTCTGTATTTCACTTTTTTGCGATATTTTTATACGTACTTCCACTGTAAGAAAATATAAATTTTATGGGCAAAACGTTTGTTTTGTCCTTTTTTTATCTGAACAAAGTCCCTTAAGAATCTGGCACTTTTAGACAATGTTATTACAATCTTATTTCAAGTTGGCTAGAACTATTGTATATATTGTATTGTTCTTGTAAAATGTAGAAAGATTTGAAGATAAAGTGTGGTGAAAGACAATGAATACAAAAAGCAAAATTCCTTTAATTGGAGCAGGTGTTTTTTTATTCCTATTTATCGTTGTAGCATTGTTAACGACTGGAACACAAGGGTTTTTATTAGATGAAAATGTTGCATATTGGGCGGACCAACAAACGAATGCTGTCTTTTTAAAATTAATGGAAATAGCATCTGTATTAGGTTCAAGTGAAATGATTTTATTAATTACCGTCATTATTGGGATTGTTTTTATCGTGAAAGGAAATTGGCGTCATTTCTTTTTCTTTTTCGTTCTCTCAGTTGGTGGGGTGCTAGTTAATTTAGGATTAAAAATGTTAGTACGTCGTGCTAGACCCGGTGATGAAATAAGTTACATAGAAGTATTTGATTTTAATTTTGAATTACAATCATACAGTTTTCCAAGTGGTCATACGATGCGCGCAACGATTTTATTGCTATTTTTAATGTATGTTGCTTTTTATTTCGGAAAACGAATGTACATGCAAATTATTGCTTACGCTATTTATGCGATTTTAATTGTGTTTGTTGCATTAAGTAGAGTGATTTTGGAGGCACATTTCTTTACAGATATTTTAGGTGCTATCATTATTTCCTTTGCATGGTTTCTCCTATGTTTTTATTTATTTTATAAACCGAAACGAGCAAGTTATTCCTTATTCTCATAAAAAATTCCCCCTCTCCACATATTTGGAGAGGGGAATTTTTTTTTATTTCGCTAATGTATCAATGAATAGTCGTAAATAGTCTGGTAAATCAGGTGGGCGGCGGCTTGAAATGATATGTCCATCGGCAATCGCAGGCTCATCTATCCAAGTTGCACCAGCATTAATCATATCATCTTTAATACCTGGTGTACTTGTGACAGTTTTTCCTTTTAAAACATCTGCTGAAACTAATACCCATCCAGCATGACAAATATGGCCGATTGGCTTTTTTGCTTCGTCCATATGCTGTACCATTTGTAACACTTCTGGAAAACGGCGTAACGAATCTGGAGCCCATCCACCAGGAATTAAAATCGCATCATAATCTTCTGCATGAATATCAGAAAATGCGTAATCTGTTACTGCCGGAACACCGTATTTTCCATAATATGTTTCGTTTGCTTTTGGACCAACTAAATCAACTTGTGCTCCTTCTTCACGTAAACGATATACAGGATACCAATGTTCTAAGTCTTCGAAGTCTTTGTCTACTAGTGCAATTACTTTTTTATCTTGTAAACGCAAATATCGTCACCCTTTCCTTTTCATACATCTAGTGTATCAAATTATGACAAACACTCAAGAGACGGGGAGACATTTTTGCACTTTTCAAAAAAAAGCGATACGATGAAGTAGACAAAAATAGATTGCAGAGGTGAAGATAGTGACAGAAAAAATAAAAGTAGGAATTATTGGATACGGAAATTTAGGACGTGGTGCGGAGCTTGCGATTAAGCAACAACGTGACATGGAATTAGTAGCAGTCTTTTCGAGAAGAGGAAAAGTTGATACGTTTGATGAACAAATTCCATCCTATCATATTGATGAAGTGGAAAAATTTACTGATAAAATTGATGTCATGATTTTATGTGGGGGTTCTGCGACAGACTTGCCAGAACAAACACCACATTTTTCGACAATGTTTAATACGGTAGATAGTTATGATACACATGCAAAAATACCGGAGCATTTTGCAGCAGTAAATGAGGCCGCAGAAAAAGCCGGAAAAGTAAGTGTTATTTCTGTTGGTTGGGATCCAGGTTTATTTTCAATAAATCGTGTCATGGCGGAAGCGGTTTTAGCGGAAGGAAATACGTATACGTTTTGGGGAAAAGGTTTAAGTCAAGGGCACTCTGATGCCGTTCGTCGTGTGGAAGGTGTAAAAAATGGCGTTCAATACACGCTCCCTTCTGAAACGGCAATGGATCGTGTTAGAAATGGAGAAAATCCCGATTTAGCAACTGCAGAAAAACATAAACGAGAATGTTATGTTGTGTTAGAAGATGGTGCGAGCGCGGATGAGGTTGCACATACAATTAAGACAATGCCGAACTATTTTGATGAATATGAAACAGAAGTACACTTTATAACGGAAGAGGAATTACTTCGTGATCATAGCGCAATGCCACATGGTGGGTTTGTTATCCACAGTGGAAAAACAGGCGCAGGTTCTAATCAAATTGTCGAATTCAGTCTGAAGTTAGATAGTAACCCTGAATTTACAGCTAGTGTCCTTGTTGCATATGCACGTGCTGCTCATAGGCTTTCACAAGAAGGACAGGCAGGGGCGAAAACTGTCTATGATATTGGGCCAGGATATATCCATCCAGATTCTCCGGCTGATTTACGTAAAAAATATTTATAATATTAAGAGGGACAAGGCGAAGTGTTCATGCTTTGTCACTTTTTTTAAAAAATTGTAAACGAAAAAACAGCACGGCAAACCACATAAAGGTTCGCCGTGCTATTTTAAACATTTATTTTAAGAGAGCAGGCTTTTTTCCGCCCATTGGATTCGTTTTTTCAAATGCATATCCCGCATTCAAAATTGCTGCTTCGCCGAAAGCTGGTCCCATAATTTGGAGGCCGACAGGAAGTCCTTTACTGAAACCGCATGGGACTGATAATCCTGGCAATCCTGTTAAATTTCCGGGTCCAGTGAAACGGATAATATTATCAATTAAATCTACCTTTTTACCGTTTAAATCTGCCCAATCATCCCCAATATCATTTGGTAAAACTGGCAATGTCGGCATCATCATAATATCCACTTCTTCAAATGCTTTCGTAAACTCGTGTTTTAATTGTCTTCTAACTTGTTGTGCTTGCAAGTAATCAACAGCAGAAGGCAATTCACCTAGTTCGAATAACATTCGGATGTCATGCCCGAAATCATCCGGTCTCGTTAGCATGTCGCTATGATGAATGGCAGATGCCTCAGATAATGATGTAACAAGTTCCGCCCATTCTGCATATTTCAACATTGGAATTTTAACTTCCTTCGTTGTTGCTCCTTGGTCTACAAGAGTTTGAATTGCTCCGCGCACTAATGTTTCAATTTCATCATCTACTTCATTAAAGAAATAGTCTTCGTTAATACCGATAACTAACCCTTTTACATCTCCAGTAACTTTTGCAAGATAATTTTCTTCCGGAACTTTCACAGATGTCGGGTCCTTTTTATCGTATCCAGCAATAACTTGTAAAAGCCCTGCGGCATCCTTTACTGTTTGTGTCATTGGACCAACATGGTCAAGCGTCCAAGCTAATGGATATACTCCATACTTACTAACGAGCCCATGTGTTTGTTTTAACCCGACTATTCCACAAGCAGACGAAGGGATTCGGATAGATCCAGCAGTATCTGTACCTAAAGAAGCGACAGTTGAACCTACTGCAACGGCAGCACCAGATCCACCACTAGAACCACCAGGAATTTTTTCATAATTCCACGGATTTTTAACTGCTCCATAATGTGGGTTATTGTTCGTAATTCCCCAAGCATATTCATGCATACTTAGTTTCCCTGTAAATACGACACCGGCTTCACGTAGTTTTGTAATGACTGTCGCATCGTGATTGGAAACAAAATCTTTATGAATTTTTGAAGACATCGTCGATACTTTGTCTTTAAAATAGACATTATCTTTAATCGCCATTGGAATTCCGTGATACATACCACGGTATGTACCGTTAGCAATTTCTTCTTCTGCTTTTTTCGCATTTTCTAACGCATCTTCACGATACACTTCCATAAATGCATTAATAGTACCTTCCGTTTTTTCTGTATGATCTAAAATTGCTTCTGTTAATTCAACAGGTGATATTTCCTTCTTTTCGATAAGTGGTGCTAAAGTTTCTACTGGTTTTCCAATTAAATCTTTACTCAACATGGTCACCCCCTGGAATATTTCGTAAGCTAATATCTGCATCATCGATGTTTGCGCCTTTTAAATCACTGCGGAGTTCCTTCATGCCTTTCCATCTTTGTTCTAAAATTTCAAGATGTTCATCTCGAGGCTTAATACCTTTATTTTCTAATAGTTCTTTTACAGATAAAGCCAATTGAACCACTCCTTTATAATTTTTTTATTGCACTAAATAGTAATGCAAGTTTCATGCCAAAGTTTGCGAAATGAATAATCAAATGCGAAAAGTACTATGATAAAAGGGAAAATTTGTTTCAACTATTGCATCAGTGAGATGTTCACGATAAAATTATATGTACGTAGATTATTTATATGTATCAAAATGAAACCGTTTTCTTAAAATGGGACACTCCATGTTGTATCTTAAGAAAGTATGCAAAATGAATAAGGAGGAAAGGAAATGCACATAAAGGTAGGTTTATTATTTTCGTTAACAGGTACAACGTCATTAACTGAAAAGGGCCAGTTCGATGCGGCATTATTTGCGACGGAACAGTTTAAAGAGGCAGGATATGATGTTGAAGTGATGACAGAAGATATTGCATCAGACCCATATAGAGCAAAAGAATGTGCTGAAAAACTTGCACAGCAAGGTGTGAAGATATTCATTGGTTGTTATACGTCTGCATGTAGGAAGGCGATCTTACCTATTTTAGAAAAATACGATTGTTTACTCGTGTATCCAACGCTTTATGAAGGAGAAGAAGACCACCAACATGTGTTTTATACAGGGGAAGTTCCGAATCAGCAAGTTCATACATTGATTGATTATTTGATGTCTCATTACGGTAAAAATATATACTTAATTGGAAATGACTATATTTATCCGAAAGAAACGAATGACCAAGTAAGAGAATATGTTCGAAAAAAAGGTGGAAATATTGTTCAAGAAAATTATGTCCCTTTTGGCCATAAAGAGTTTTATCAGACTGTACAAGATATTATTTTACAAAAACCGGATGCCATTTTTTCCACGCTTGTTGGACAAAGTGTCGTTTCATTTTATGAGACGTATGCTCGCATGCAATTGAATCCGAAGACAATGCCTATTTTTAGTCCAATTACGAAAGAAACGGAAATAGAAGCGATGGGTTCTGTAGTTGGGGCAGGGCATTATAGTTCCGCTAGTTACTTTCAATCTCTCGATCATCCAGCGAATTCATCTTTTATTCAAGCATTTCACTCTTTTACTAAAGACGACAGACCGATCTCGTCTGTTATGTTTAACACATATATTGGTACGAAAATTATTTTGGATGCGATAATCGAAATAAAAAGTGTATCAAAGGAAGCCATTTTTACTTCATTACATGGGAAAACGATGGATTCTGCATGTGGTGCATTAAAAATTGATCAAAGAAGTCACTTGACAAGACCGATGCGTATTGGAAAAGTGATGCAAGATGGACAATTTGATATCGTTTGGGATTCAGCACAAAACATCCGTCCGAAGCCATATATTAAAGAAGTGATATTAAAACGTCCTGTAAATGAATTAATATTGCGTGCTTGGGGCGAAGTGAGTAGTGAGGCGATTGTCGCGATATCCGGAGATCGGAAGGTGCAATTTTTAAGTCGCAAGGCGAAAGAACTTACAAACTTACGAAAAGGGGACACCATTACACCGAGTGTGTTGCAACAATTACAGCAGCAATTTTATATTGATTCGTACGCGGCGAAGGAAAAAGAGCTATGGTTAGTGAAAGCAAAACGGAAAATTACGACACCATATCAACAATTTGGACTCATCCGTACGAAAAATGAAGCATTCCAACATGAATTAAAAACAGCAAAAATAGCCGCTAATTCTATTGCGAATGTATTAATTTTAGGAGAAACGGGTACTGGAAAAGAAGTATTAGCTAGAGCAATCCATGAAATGAGTGCGAGAAAAGATGAGCCATTTGTCGCAATTAATATGGCAGCGTTACCGAAAGAGTTATTATTAAGTGAATTATTCGGATATGCGGAAGGAGCTTTTACTGGAGCGAAACGTGGCGGTGCTGTCGGTAAATTTGAAGCGGCACATAAGGGGACACTTTTTTTAGATGAAATTGGGGACATGCCATTTGAATTCCAAGCAACATTACTTCGGGCAATTGAAACAAAAAAAATTACACGAGTCGGGGATGTAGCCGAACGTGACGTTGATATCCGTATTATTGCAGCGACTAATCGTAATTTAGAGGAAGAAATCGCCTATAATGATGCGTTCAGATCTGATTTATTTTATCGGTTAAATGTTTTATCAATTCATATTCCAGCATTGCGGGATAGGGTAGAAGATATCGAATTGCTAGCACATCATTTTCTACAATTGTTTGCCCAGGAATATGGAGATGGACCAGAGTCGATTACTGGTGAAGTTATTCAGCAAATTTTACAATATCCGTGGCCTGGAAATATTCGGGAGTTACGCAATATGATGGAACGCGCATACTTACTAGCGAAAAGTGATGGGACAAATATTCAAGTCGAGCATTTACCAGCACAGTTAATGCATTATTATCAACGAAAACAACATCACTCACTATCACTAAAAGATGTAGAAAAAAAGATGATTGCCGAAGCATTGGAAACCTCTAATAATATTAAAGAGGCTTCAGAAAAATTGGGAATTGGTAGAAGCACTCTCTATCGTAAAATGAAAGAATTCAAAATGACAAACTAAGAGGATTAGGGGATGGGAGGTCCAAGGTAATATGTGAATTACCTTGGATTTCATTATGTCAAAAATAATTCCGCAAGTTCTCGGGGGAATCTGGGTGCACTTGCGGATATCTAGTTTAATTCCGCAAATTGTCGTGAAAATCCCGTTACACTTGCGGATATATGGTGCAATTCCGCAAGTTCTCTTGAAAATCCCGTTACACTTGCGAATATATGGTTTAATTCCGCAAGTTGTCGTGAAAATCCCGTTACACTTGCGAATATATGGTGCAATTCCGCAAGTTGTCGTGAAAATCCCGTTACACTTGCGAATATATGGTTTAATTCCGCAAGTTGTCGTGAAAATCCCGTTACACTTGCGAATATATGGTATAATTCCGCAAGTTCTCGGAGAAACCCCGCTACACTTGCGAATATATGGTTTAATTCCGCAAGTTCTCTTGAAAATCCCGTTACACTTGCGAATATATGGTTTAATTCCGCAAGTTCTCTTGAAAATCCCGTTACACTTGCGAATATATGGTGCAATTCCGCAAGTTCTCTTGAAAATCCCGTTACACTTGCGAATATATGGTTTAATTCCGCAAGTTGTCTTGAAAACCCCGTTACACTTGCGAATATCTGGTATAATTCCGCAAGTTTTCGTGAAAATCCCGTCACACTTGCGAATATATGGTGCAATTCCGCAAGTTATCAGAGAAACCCCGCTACACTTGCGAATATATGGTTTAATTCCACAAGTTGCCGCGAAAATCCCGTTACACTTGCGAATATCCAGCTTATCCTCGCAGAAGGTCCGCAAGTCCCCGCAAATCCCTTCAGTCCTTCCCCTCCACTTCAACCATCAACCGCGAAAACCCTAAACGAACAACATTCAAATTTCGACAATTTTCTCCCTTATGTTTTAAGGAAGAATTGGGAAAAGTAAAAGTATGACAAAATATTGGAAAATGCGACAAAATCATTGAAGTTTACGGTGACATTTATTATGATGTTCTACGTGTGTGAAAAAGAACATACAAAGGTTTGACCGACATTAAAGAATCAACAAAATATAAGACGATTTTTCGATGAAAACGACATAGCCGTCTCAAATGAAAAAACATCTTACAACATATGGGCATGCCTCTGTAAATTTAAAGACACAAAGGGAGTTTATCATGGAAAACTTTTTTAAAATGAAAGAGTTAGGCACGAATATTCGAACAGAGTTTTTAGCGGGAATGACAACGTTTTTAACGATGTCATATATAATTGTAGTAAACCCTGCTATTTTATCTGCAGCGGGTGTGCCGTTTGATCAAGTGTTTATTGCAACAATTGCGTCTGCGGTAATTGGAACGCTCATTATGGCTTTTTTCGGAAATTATCCGATTGCTATTGCACCTGGAATGGGGATGAACGCTTATTTTGTAAGTGTTGTAGCTACACAAGGCGTTTCCTATCAAGCAGTTTTTGGTGCAGTGTTTGTATCAGGGATTATCTTTTTATTATTAACATTTACAAAGTTTCGCCAAGTACTAATTGAATCGATTCCAGATTCATTGAAATATGGGGTAACAGCAGGAATTGGCTTATTTATCGCATTTTTAGGATTGAAAATGGCAGGACTTGTTGTTCCAAATGAGGAAACATTAGTGTCATTTGGAGACTTGTCGATTCCAGAGACACAATTAGCGGTTTTTGGTATTGTGATCACTTTAATTTTAGTTGCTAGAAATGTAAAAGGTGCTTTATTTATAGGGATGGCGATCACAGCAATTACGGGATATATTTTTAACTTATTAACGATTGATGGCTTTATATCTGCACCACCAGCTCCAATCTTTTTTGATTTAGATATCGGTGGTGTTGTTCAACATGGATTGTACGGAGTAATTTTTGCATTTTTACTTGTCACTATTTTTGATACGACAGGAACGATGATTGGAGTAGCGGAACAAGCAGGTTTAATGAAAAATGGTAAGTTTCCGCGTGCACGTGCGGCGTTAACAGCTGATGCGATTGCAACAACTGTTGGTTCGACATTAGGTTCTACACCATCATCCGCTTATGTTGAGTCATCTTCAGGTGTAGCAGTTGGGGGAAGAACAGGTTTTACGACATTGGTTGTCGCTTTACTATTTTTAGTTTCACTTTTATTTTCCCCATTAGTTGCTGCGATTTCGTCTTTATCAGCAGTAACAGCACCAGCACTTATTATCGTTGGAAGTTATATGTTATTTGGACTTTCTAATATTAAGTGGAATGAATTTGATGAAGCATTTCCGACATTTATTGTCGTTTTAATGATGCCTCTAACATCGAGTATCGCAACAGGAATTGCAGTAGGGTTTATCACTTATCCTTTATTAAAATTAGTAACTGGTAAAGGGAAAGAAGTGCACCCAATGCTCTATATATTCGGGGTTATCTTTATTATTCAAATGATCTTTTTCCCAGCTCATTAAAAAAGTTTCACGAAATTATTTGACAGTTCTAATAAATCTGTGTATAGTATTATTCAACATCAAAAATTAAATAAAAAGTTTTACATTTTCTTATCCAGAGAGGTGGAGGGACTGGCCCTACGAAGCCTCGGCAACAGACTTGACTAGTACTGTGCCAATTCCAGCAAGCTTTTAGTTTGAAAGATAAGAAGAGTCGAGACAATATATGTATATTCGAACCTCTTCTTAATCAGGAAGAGGTTTTTTAATTGGAAAAATTCTTCGTCTTCATGAAAAAATGGTTAAAGGTGTGAGGAGAAATGAGTCGTTTACAGGAAGCACATATTAAGTTTCTCGAGAGACATTTAGCGGATTTAGAAAATGGAACAATCACATTAACAGTTCATGATGGATATGTCGCTAGAATTGAAAAACAAGAAAACACATTATTTGATGAACAAGAGAAGTTATCAGAAAAAGAAATTATTTCTACATAAATTTTATTCAGAAAAATCATATTATTCAATTATTTTAGGGGGAAATAAAATGACAGACCGATGTAGACAAGAAACTTTTTTAGTGCAAATTGGAAATAATCGTGATGAGCATTTTCGAGCAGTAAGTACACCGATTTATTTTTCAACAGCATTTCGCCACGAGGAAATCGGACTGCAAGATGGATATGACTATATCCGTACAGGGAATCCAACCCGAACAGTACTAGAAGAAGCTGTAGCAGAATTAGAAAAGGGGGATAAAGCATTTGCGACATCATCTGGAATGTCGGCAGTACAACTCGTATTTTCTTTATTTGAAAAAGGTGATCATATTATTTCTTCTAGAGATATTTATGGTGGGAACTTCCGACTTTTCGAGATTTTCGAGAAAAAATATGGTTTTGAATTCTCTTATTGGGACGGAAAAGATTACGAGGAATTAGAAACATTAAAACGAGAAAATACGAAGGCAATATTTATTGAAACACCAACAAATCCTTTAATGCAAACAGTTAAATTATCGAAAATATCCGAGTTTTCACATAAGAATGATCTTCTACATATCGTCGATAATACTTTGTATACACCGTATATACAACGACCGATTGAAGAGGGAGCAGACATTGTCATCCATAGTGCAACAAAGTATTTGGCTGGACATAATGATGTGTTGGCAGGACTTGTTATAGCAAAAGGGGAGGAAGTTTGTGAAGAGCTTAGCTTTTTACATAATTCCATTGGAGCAGTATTAGCTCCATACGATTGTTGGAGCCTGATTCGTGGAATGAAAACTTTAGCATTAAGAATGAGGCAACATGAACGAAATGCAAAACATGTTATCGACTTTTTACAAGACCATCCACTCGTCACAAATGTGTATTATCCAGGAAGGGGCGGTATGTTAAGTTTTGAAATTATAAATGAAAATCTTGTGGAACCATTTTTAAAAGCATTACAAGTTTTCACGTTTGCGGAGAGTCTTGGAGGCGTAGAAAGTTTCCTTACATACCCGGTTACGCAAACACATATGGATATACCGGAAGAAGTAAGGTTAAGCTATGGTTTATCAAATCGACTACTTCGTGCTTCAGTCGGTGTAGAACATGAAGAAGATTTAGTAAATGATTTAGCACGTGCATTTGAGCAAATTCGTACATGAGAGGTGAAGTGATCCGATGAGTTTGTTAAAAGATTTAGAGAAAAAAGTGTTAATTGCAGATGGAGCAATGGGGACGATTTTATATGCGAATGGTGTTGGACGTTGTTTTGAGGAATTGAACTTAACACATCCAGATCAAATCCAGAATGTTCATGAAACATATATCGCAGCAGGGGCCGAAGTGATTCAAACGAACACATATGGAGCCAATTATATTAAGCTGGCAAGATATGGCCTGGAAGAACAAGTGAAAAAAATTAATGAGCAAGCAGTCCAAATTGCGAAACGTGCGAGTAATGGTCGGGCACATATTCTCGGAAATATTGGTGGAATATATGGCGGCCAAACATTGAATGAAAGTGAAGATGAAATCAAAAGAAGCTTCCGGGAGCAGTTATATTGCTTATTACTAGAAGGTGTCGATGGATTAATTTTAGAAACGTATTATAGCCTAGACGAGTTAAGGACGGTTTTACAAATTGCACGGGAAGAGACAGATTTACCAATTATTACAAACGTCTCGATGCATGAACCGGGAGTGTTAGAAGATGGAACAGCTTTACACGATGCATTACGACAGCTAGAGGGATTAGGTGCCAATATCGTTGGGATTAACTGTCGACTAGGTCCATCACAAATGGTAACTTCACTAGAAACAGTACCATTATTAGACCATGCATATTTAGCAGCATATCCGAATGCTAGTTTGCCAGCTTATCGAGATGGTATTTTATTTTACGAAAACGAACCAGATTATTTCAAAACATGTGCAACACAGTTACGGGATCAAGGAGTTCGGCTAATTGGTGGATGTTGTGGAACGACACCCGAACATGTAAGAGCCTTGGCGGAAGGGGTCAAAGATTTAACGCCAATTACAGAAAAAGAAGTTCGTAAAGTCGAACAAATTGAAGTTTTACGAGAAAGAAAGCGGACGGAAAAAACGATTCCTGAATTAGCGAAGGAGAGACCGACGATTATCGTTGAGCTAGATGCGCCAAAACATTTAGATGTGGAAGGATATTTCGAAGGTGCAAAAGCATTGCATGAAGCTGGTGCAGATGCAATTACTTTAGCAGATAATTCATTAGCATCGCCGAGAATTAGTAATCTAGCTATGGCAGTAAAGTTAAAAGAGCAAGGGATTCGACCACTCGTACATTTAACATGTCGTGATCGCAATTTAATTGGATTACAATCACATTTATTAGGGCTTCATACATTAGGGATTAATGAAATGCTTGCAATTACAGGGGATCCGACAAAGATTGGTGACTTTCCTGGAGCTACTTCCGTTTTCGATGTGAACTCTTTTAAATTGATTGAATTAATTAAAAAAGGAAACAACGGTATTTCTTTTTCAGGAAACTCTTTACGTGAAAAAACGGCATTTAGTGTTGCGGCAGCATTTAATCCAAACGTTGCCAATGTTGAGAAAGCTGTACAACGTATGGAAAGAAAAATTACGAGTGGTGCCGATTATATTTTAACGCAACCGGTATACGATGTAGAGAAGATTACCGAATTAAAGGAAGCGACGAATCATATTGATACGCCTATTTTTTTAGGTATTATGCCTCTTACTTCTACGAAAAATGCAGAATTTTTGCATAATGAAGTACCAGGGATTAAATTGACTGACGATGTTCGTGAACGAATGAGAGCTGTCGCAGATGACCGGGCTCGTTCGACGGCAGAGAGTATCGCGATTTCAAAAGAATTAGTGGATGAAGCATTAAAACATTTTAACGGAATTTATTTAATTACACCGTTTATGCGTTATGACATTACAGTTGAATTAGTTCAATATATCCGTGAAAAAACTGGTGTAAAACAAAATGTAGCAGTAGTAGATTCATAGGAAACTATATTAAATATAAATAGGATAAAATTAATTGGAGGAAAAAAACATGTCAAACATTAAAAGTTCGAACTTAGGGTACCCGAGAATTGGAGAAAACAGGGAATGGAAAAGAGCGTTAGAAAGTTACTGGAATGGAGAAAGTACACAAGAAGAATTAATAGCTAAAACAGATGATATTCGCTTAAATAATTTAAAGAAGCAAAAAGAACAAGGGGTAGACTTAATTCCAGTAGGTGATTTTTCATTATATGACCATGTGTTAGATACATCTGCGACATTTGGTATTGTCCCTGAACGTTACGATTATAACGGTGGAAAAGTGGATGTTGATACATACTTTGCGATTGCTCGTGGGGTAGACAATGCTGTGGCATCTGAAATGACAAAATGGTTTAACACAAACTATCATTACATCGTTCCAGAATTAAACGGAGCAACGCCCACATTAGTTGATAACCGTGCATTACGTTTTTACAATGAAGCGAAAGAAAAATTAGGTATTGATGGAAAGCCTGTATTATTAGGACCGATCACATATGTAAAACTTGCAAAAGGATATGAAGAGAATGAATTCGAAGCAATCGTTGAAAAATTCGTTCCATTGTACGTGCAAATTTTACAAGAGTTAGAGGAAGCTGGAGCGTCTTGGGTACAAATTGACGAACCGATTTTCTCTACGGATGTTGCGGAAGAAGTAGTTGCCTTAGCAGAAAAGGTGTATGCTCAGTTTGCAGAAAAGGCACCTAATATTCAAATAATTTTCCAAACGTATTTTGAGAAAGTATTCCATTATGAGCGTATCGTTAACTTACCTGTAAAAGCAATCGGGTTAGACTTTGTGCATGGTGACTCCTTAAATGCTTTAAAGATGAATGGATTCCCAAAAGATAAAGTGTTAGCAGCAGGAATTGTAGATGGACGTAACGTATGGCGTGCAAATTTAGAGGAAAAATTAACGACATTAGAAACGATTAAACAATTCGTAAATGAAGAGCAATTAATCGTGCAACCATCATCTTCTTTATTACACGTACCAGTTACGAAAACTTTAGAGAAGAAAATTGACCCAGTGATTTTAGGTGGACTATCATTTGCGGACGAAAAGTTATTTGAGATCGTTACATTAACGAAAGGCTTAAAAGAAGGCAGAGAAGCGGTACAGGATACATTAGCAAAAGCGGCAGAAGAACTGAATAGTTTACAGGCAGAATATCGTTCAAATGATGAAGTACGTGATGCTGTTGCTGGATTATCAAAAGCTGATGCAGACCGTGACTTACCTTTTGCAGAGCGAATTAAATTACAAGATGAAAAATTACAATTGCCATTATTGCCGACGACAACTATTGGTAGTTTGCCACAAACTCCAGAAGTAAGGGGAACACGTACGAAATGGAGAAAAGGTGAAATTACAGATGCGCAATATGAAGCGTTTGTTAATGGAGAAATTAAACGTTGGATTGAAATCCAAGAAGATCTTGATATCGATGTACTCGTTCATGGAGAGTTTGAGCGTAATGACATGGTGGAATACTTCGGTGAAAAGTTAAATGGATTTAGTGTAACAGAATATGGTTGGGTTCAGTCGTATGGTTCACGTTGTGTAAAACCGCCATTAATTTTTGGAGATGTATCATGGGCTGGTCCAATGACTGTAAAGGAAAGTGTGTATGCACAATCTTTATCAGACCGTTTCGTCAAAGGAATGTTAACAGGACCTGTCACAATTTTAAACTGGTCATTTGTACATGATACAACACCTCGTTACGAAATTATGAAACAAATTGCTTTAGCTCTACAAAAAGAAATTACAGCATTAGAAGAAGCGGGCATTAAAATTATTCAAGTGGATGAACCGGCATTACGTGAAGGATTACCATTAGATCATGCTAAATGGGAGGAATATTTAGAGGAATCGGCATATGCATTTAGATTATCAAATGCAAAAGCCGAAAATGATACACAAATTCATACGCACATGTGTTATTCGAACTTCGAAGACATTTTTGAATGTATCGATGATTTAGATGCAGACGTTATTTCCATTGAAACTTCCCGAAGCCACGGAAACTTAGTTTCTACTTTTGAAGACAACACATACACGAAGGAAATTGGTTTAGGGGTATATGATATTCATAGCCCGAGAATTCCTTCAGTCGATGAATTAAAACAAAATATCGATCGTGCATTACAGACGATTTCACCGAAACAGTTCTGGGTAAACCCTGACTGTGGACTGAAAACTCGTAAAGAACAAGAAACGATTGATGCATTAAGAGTAATGGTTCAAGCGGCAAAAGATACACGTGAAAAATTAAGCGCTGTACCGAAGTAATAATGTGCTGAAGGTAGTTTAAACAAATCTTAAGGAAAATGGTCATGTTTATGTTGAAAATAAACATGGCCATTTATGCATTTGAAGATGACTGGTTTTGCCGGAGGTTCTAAGTAGCTTTTTTCGTAGTATTAAAAATGCCACCTATCGGGATAAAGTTGCAAGAATGTGGCTTGAAGTTGCAAGAATGTGGCTTGAAGTTGCAAGAATGTGGCTCGAAGTTGCAAGAATATGGCCCGCAGTTGCAAGAATATGGCTCGCAGTTGCAAGAATGCGGCTCGAAGTTGCAAGAATGTGGCTCGCAGTTGCAAGAATATGGCTCGCAGTTGCAAGAATATGGCTCGCAGTTGCAAGAATGCGGCTCGAAGTTGCAAGAATATGGCTCGCAGTTGCAAGAATACGGTTCGCAGTTGCAAGAATGTGGCTCGAAGTTGCAAGAATATGGCCCGCAGTTGCAAGAATATGACCTGAAGTTGCAAGAATACGGGCCAAAGTTGCAAGAATACGGCTCGAAGTTGCAAGAATACAGTTCGAAGTTGCAAGAATACAGTTCGAAGTTGCGAGAATACAGCTTAAAGTTGCAAGAATATGGCCCGAAGTTGCAAGAATGCGGCCCGAAGTTGCAAGAATATGGCCCGAAGTTGCAAGAATATGGCTTGAAGTTGCAAGAATGCGGCTCGCAGTTGCAAGAATACAACCCCAAAACTGCAAGAACGCAATCATAAAGCCCAATCTCCTTCCTTACAAAGCGGAAATAGGAAGTAATGATGCATAAGGGATACAGTTCAGTGAGCCTTTAAGGTTGAGATCGGTAACAAAGGCTTTCAGCCGCAAAGTAAACTACCAGTTCAGTTGTGTCCCCATAAGTTAGAGTTTTGATTTTGGAGATTTTTATAAGTATCCCTTAAATATAGAACTTCAATCAATATCTTCCCATATACATCAGGGAAATTTCTAATTATGAGTCATGATATGAATGAGCCTAAAGCCCCTGATTACTTTTAACTTTTGTACAAAATATGGATGAAAAATGGTATAATTTACGGTAACGTTAAAATGTAAGGAGGGGACTTTCATGCGAAAATGTTATGCATGTGATAATGAAACAGGCGATAGTTTATACTGTTTACATTGTGGTGCATTGCAAAAATGTTTAAATTGTAATCATATATTTGAAACAGATAGTAAGTTTTGCGGTGAATGTGGAACAGAAAAAGGAAAAAAAGCGCAACAACAAGAACATAGTTTAAATGAACAACAATCAATACATAATGAAAATCAGCCTGTAGCACACGCATCTAGTGCAACGGCGGTAAATCAGTCATCTAATGGTGCAGTACCAGTAAATCAAGCGAACGCACAACAACCAGCTAAAAAATCCTTGAATGTAAAATGGGTAATAGGTATTGTTGCGGTCATTGCTATAGCGGCAGCATTATATTTCTTTGTATTCAATAATGCCCAAGGAACACCAGAAGAAACGGTGGAAAATTTTATTTCTGCAATGGACGCACATAAAAATGAAAAAATGGAAGCATTAATTCGTCCATCAAATCGTAAAGAATTGATGGAAGATGTTGACTTTACTGATTTACCTGCTGATACTCGTTTTGAGTTTTTAGGGGTTGGTGAAGTTGATTTTGAATCAGATAGCATTGCATATGTCGAGGCAGATGTGAGAATTTCTTCTAAAACAGAAGGGGAATCAGATTCTATATACTTTGATTTTGAATTATTAAAAATTAAAAGCAAATGGTATATCGTAGACATTTATTAAAAATTACATAACCTCCATTTTCTTGGTAAACATAATAAAAGAAATGGAGGTTTTTTCATGCGAAAATTAATTGTAGTTCTTATCATTACGCTTTGCATTTCATTTGGAGATAATTTAGAAACAACAGCAGCAGAAGAAAAAACAGTTTACATAATGGAAGTTACAACATCACCGAAAAAAGCAGCACATTATATAAAACGACATCACCCTAGAATGGAAGTAATTGAAACATTTGATATTTTATTGCAAGCTGTAGCAGTAAAAGGTACGAAGGAAGAGTTAGAAAAGCTCCAACAAGAACCTTTCATCCAAGCTACTCATCAGAACCAACAATATAAAGCGTTATATGAAGCTGTACCTAATAAAGAGGTATTTCAAAATGCATATAATCCAGCACAATTTAATGAGACGAAATATACAGGTAAAGGGATAAAAATTGGCATTATCGATACGGGAATAGATTTGGAGCACGAAGCATTGAAAGATAATTTTCAAGGTGGATCAGATGTCGTCGAATATAACGATGAACCGGCAGAAACAGAAGAAGGATTCGGCCAAACGATACATGGGACACATGTTGCAGGCATTGTAGGGGCGAATGGGGAAATAAAAGGAGTAGCACCTGAAAGTGATATTTACGCGTATCGTGCATTAGGACCAAATGGCTTTGGTACTTCTGTCCAAGTAATTGCAGCGATGGAAAAAGCGTTGGAAGATGGAGTAGATATATTAAATTTATCACTCGGAAATACAATCAATGTACCCGATTTCCCGACGAGTAAGGCAGTAAACAAAGCGACAGAGCATGGGGTAATGGTTGTGGTTGCTAATGGAAATGATGGGCCAAATGATTGGACGATCGGCGCTCCTGCTACAGCGCCAACAGCAATCTCTGTCGGAGCGTATAAACACCCAATGACAGAAGTAAGCCTTTGGAATGAACGGACGAAGGAAAAAACAGCCATTTTTCCGATGACAGGCTTAGAATTTTGGCAAAAAGAAACGACTCATTACATATCCGAAACATTAAACTACACAGATCTCCTGTTGATTAATGAAACGAACAAAACTGAATTAGAAGATATGGAAACATCCAATAAAATGCCAAGAGGAATAATTATCGAAGCACAGTTATATGAAGAATCATTTTTTGCAAATTACGACATTCCAATTGCGATTGTCGAAAATGCTGACAAATTACGACAAAAAGAGCGAATGTTTTTACACGTGAAAACAGAAACAGCAAAAGAAGATGTTGCCCCCTTTAGTTCTCGTGGTCCCGTAGCGATGAATTGGCAAATGAAACCAGATCTACTTGCTCCAGGAGTACAAATATTGAGTACTATTCCAGGCGGATATGAGATGTTAAATGGTACGAGTATGGCAGCACCACATATTGCAGGAGCGTTGGCAATATTAAAAGAAGCACAACCGACTTGGACGAACGAACAAATTATTGGCGCATTAAAAACGACTGCTAGAAAATTAGCAGATAAACGACCGATCGAGCAAGGGGCAGGCCTCGTTCAAATAGATGAAGCGATTCATACGAGTATTATTATTCACAATCCATTGTTATCTTTTGGGAAAATCCATCGCTTCATGGATGAGCGTATAATAGAATTGGAAATCGAAAACATTGGAGATGAAGCAGAAACGTTCCGATTTCATATGCCAAAGAAAGAAAAAGGAGTGACATGGCATCTACCGATGAATTTTACGGTTGGACCGAATGAGAAAAAGACGATCCCTATTCAGCTAAAAATGAATCGAACACAAATAAGAGATGGCATATATGAAGGGTATATAACATTGCAGAATAACAATGATACATTTGAATTACCTTATATGTATATGTTAAATGAAACGCAACAGAAAAAAATTGATGGATTTCAAATAAAAGAACAACCGTCCACTTCAGAAGAAGATACATATGAATTTGAATTTTACGCAACAGAAACATTAGAAAAAGTAGACATATTTCTCTTTGATACGGAAAATTATATACTTGAAGAAAAAATAGCTAACTTTGATCAATTACAAATCGGAAAAAGGGAAGGGACATTTCAGTTACAAAACGGTGAAATAATTTTAACAAATCGCTTTGTATTTGTTTTTGTGATACAACTGCAAGATGGTGAAGTTGTTTACGAAACCGTTGATATATAAGGGATAATCAGCCACTCCAAAATTTAGGAATGGCTGATTATATAGATTGCAAAAATTATCGAATAAAATGTGAAAAACGTTCATAATTTTGTCACTTATTCATGAAAAATAGTAACGGTCGGGCAAAAAAGAACTAGAAATCGAAAATCTTTTACAATATACTAGAAAGAGTGTCCAGAATGAATTGACAACTGGATAGCGCTATTGTAAAATGCTTCGTGTAGCATTCATTAAGGTATAATAAAATTTCTATGTTCTTTTCTAATGATTTGTGAAAGTATATACATAACAATTTATTTTACCTTCTATTTTTATGCGTAATTTAGCGTTTTGAAGAAGAGAGAGTAGACAATATGCCAGAAGAATATCGTATCGTAGCAAGAAGGCAACGAAAATGGATGTATTTATTTTTTTGTATCATTATTATAATGACACTTTTTTTACCTTATGAATACTTTCTGAATGGTTTGCTTCTAGGTGCTGTAATTAGTTTCTACAATCTGTGGCTTTTACAACGCAGGACCGATCTTTTGGGTGAATCAGCCGAAAAGTATGGGAAAAGAAAAGGAATAGGAACAATATCGAGATTGGCATCTGCCGCGCTCGGAACATTGCTTGCTATTCGATTCGACGTGAGCATCGTCGGTTTTGTAATTGGATTAATGATAGCATATCCTATCATTATAATAGATTTTTTATTGTTCAACAGGAAATGAAAATGAAAGAGGGGTGAGACGATGGATAATAAGGCACCAGTCGTTTACGAGCTTTTTGGTATTCCGTGGCTATCAGTAAACTTAGCTAACGTATTAATGATTTTCATTACTTGTGTTATTGTGTTTGTTTTATGTGTTGTTGGAGCTAGAAAGCTTCAAATGAAACCGACAGGCGCACAAAATGTAATGGAATGGCTTTTAGAGTTCGTAAGAGGTATAGTTTCCGATACGATGGATTGGAAAACAGGGAAACAATTTTTCCCACTAGCAATTACACTCTTCACATTCATTTTAATTGCAAACGTGTTAGGGGTAATTACAACAGTTAAAATTGACGGCGTAACATGGTGGACATCACCAACAGCCGACCCAGGAGTAGCATTAACATTATCAGCAATGGTAATTATTTTATCACACTACTATGGGATCAAGTTACGTGGTTCAGGACATTATGTGAAAAGTTATTTCACACCAGTTTGGTTTTTATTCCCAATCAAACTAATCGAAGAGTTTGCTAACACATTAACATTAGGTCTGCGTTTATTTGGTAACATGTTCGCAGGTGGAGTGTTACTTACATTACTTGTTGGATTAACAAGTGGAAGTATTATTGGATTTATTGGAGGAGCAATTCCTTACTTAGCTTGGGCAGGATTCAGTATCTTTATTGGAGGAATCCAAGCATTTATTTTCACGATGTTATCAATGGTATACATTGGACATAAAGTGAGTGAAGAACATTAATTAACCAGCTTTATACCATATAAACTGGAAATTATAAAAAAACATTATATATATCTTGAGGAGGATTATTATTATGGGAGCTTTAGCAGCAGCAATTGCAGTAGGTTTAGGAGCATTAGGAGCAGGTATTGGTAACGGGATGATCGTTAGTAAAACAGTTGAAGGTGTTGCACGTCAACCAGAATTAAGAGGTCAGTTACAAACAATCATGTTCATCGGTATCGGTTTAGTTGAGGCACTTCCTATCATTGGGGTAGTTATTGCATTAATGGTTATGGGTTCATAATTTAATAGTTAGAATAATATTAGGCGAAGCGATTTGCTCATAAATACTTCGCCGTCGTTTATGTTTAAATAACGATTTTTACCTGAAAGGAGTGGACCGTGTGCTAGGAGGATTCCATTTAGTAGATATGATTGTCATGCTTATTTTCTTCCTTATCCTTATGTTCTTAGTAAGCAAATTTGCTTGGGGACCAGTTATGGATATGATGAAAAAGCGTGAAGACTATGTAGCGAATGAAATCGAGACAGCAGAAAAAAGCCGTGCTGAGGCAGAAAAGGCAAACAAAGAAGCTGTTGAACGTTTAAATACAACTAAGCAAGAAGCACAGCAAATTATTGAAGATGCAAGAAATGCAGGATTAAAGCAAGAACAAGACATTATCGAATCTGCGAAGCAAGAAGCTGAACGCATTAAAGTTCAAGCTCAACAAGAGATTGAGAATGAAAAAGAAAAGGCGTTACAAGCACTTCAGGACAAAGTAGCTTCATTATCCGTTTTAATTGCTAGCAAGGTAATTGAAAAGGAAATTAGCGCACAAGATCAAGATGAATTGATCAGTGAATACATTAAAGAAGTAGGAGAAGAGCGATGAGTGAGGCAGTAGTTGCAAAACGTTATGCAGATGCTCTTTTTCAACTTGCAAGCGAAAAAAATAATGTCGAAAACATTCAAAATGCATTATCAACTGTAAAAGATGTCATTCAAAATAATAAAGAAGTGGTTGATTTCTTAAATCATCCAAGAATTAAACAAGCAGACAAGATGAATATCATCGAGGAAGCTTTTGGGAAATTCGATAAAGATGTCGTAAACTTAATCAAACTATTAGTTGAACGCCATCGTATTTCTTTAGTTCCAGCGGTAATTGACCATTTTGCTCATTTCTATAATGAAGAAAACGGTATCGCGGATGCAACTGTTTATTCTGTAAGAGCATTAACAGATGCAGAAAAAGAACATTTAGAATCATCATTTACAACAAAGTTAAATAAAAAATCTGTTTCAATTAATAATGTAGTTGATCCATCTTTAATCGGTGGAATGAAAATACGAGTAGGAAACACAATTTATGACGGGTCGATTAGTAATAAACTAAATCGTCTGAAACAAAATATCGTTTCCGCTAGTAAATAGAGATAGGGGTGACAAGGTATGAGTATTACAGCTGAAGAAATCAGTACGCTGATTAAGCAGCAAATTGAAAACTTTGACTCTGAAATTGAAATTTCTGACGTTGGTACTGTTATTGAAGTAGGGGACGGTATCGCACGTGCTCACGGACTTGACAATGTTATGGCTGGAGAGTTAGTTGAGTTTTCGAACGGTGTAGTTGGTATGGCACAGAACTTAGAGGAAAGTAACGTAGGTATCGTTATTTTAGGGCCATACACAGAAATTAAAGAAGGCGACGAAGTTCGTCGTACTGGAAGAATTATGCAAGTACCTGTTGGAGAGGAATTAATTGGACGCGTTGTGAACCCATTAGGACAACCTATCGATGGAAATGGTCCGATCGAAACTGGTAAAACACGCCCAATCGAATCTGAAGCACCAGGAGTAATGGCACGTAAATCAGTTCATGAGCCATTACAAACAGGTATTAAAGCGATCGACGCACTTGTACCAATTGGACGAGGACAGCGTGAGCTTATCATTGGTGACCGTCAAACAGGTAAAACAACTGTAGCGGTTGATACAATTTTAAATCAAGCAGATCAAGATATGATTTGTATTTACGTAGCAATCGGACAAAAAGATTCTACAGTTCGTGGAACAGTAGAAACATTCCGTCGTTACGGGGCATTAGATTATACAATCGTTGTTTCAGCTGGAGCATCTGATCCGGCACCATTATTATACTTAGCACCATATGCTGGGGTAGCAATGGGTGAAGAATTCATGTACAACGGTAAACACGTATTAGTAGTATATGATGACTTATCAAAACAAGCAGTAGCTTACCGTGAGTTATCACTATTATTACGTCGTCCACCAGGTCGTGAAGCATTCCCAGGGGATGTATTCTATTTACACTCACGTTTATTAGAACGTGCAGCAAAATTAAATGACGAATTAGGTGGCGGTTCATTAACTGCATTACCATTCGTTGAAACACAAGCAGGAGATATTTCTGCATATATTCCAACAAACGTTATCTCTATCACGGATGGACAGATTTTCTTACAATCTGATTTATTCCACTCAGGAGTACGTCCAGCGATTAACGCAGGACTTTCTGTTTCACGTGTAGGTGGAGATGCTCAAATTAAAGCGATGAAGAAAGTTGCAGGTACATTACGTCTAGACCTTGCAGCATTCCGTGAATTAGAAGCATTTGCTCAATTTGGTTCGGACCTTGATGCGGCAACGGCTGCTAAATTAGAACGAGGAAAACGTACAGTTGAAGTTCTAAAACAAGGTTTACACAAACCATTAGTTGTTGAAAAACAAGTAATGATTTTATATGCATTAACTAAAGGATTTTTAGATGATGTTGCAGTTGAAGATATCGTACGCTTTGAAGATGAATTCCACGTTTGGATGGATTCAAATGCTAAAGATGTTCTAGATTCAATTCGTGAATCAGGACAACTTGCAGATGCAGATGCGATGAACAATGCAATCGAATCATTCAAGAAAACTTTCTTACCGACACAAAAGTAATGAGTATCTGACGTTATCGTACATTGGATAACGTCAGCAATAAATGGAAATATAAACTATACAAATAACACTTCTGTTTTAGAAGGGTGGTGAAAAGCTTGGCATCACTTAAAGATATCCAAGATAGAATTAATTCTACGAAGAAAACTCAACAAATTACAAGAGCAATGCAGATGGTTTCTGCTTCTAAATTAGCTCGTGCAGAGGAAAACGCTAAACGTTATGCTTCTTATAGCGAGAAAATTCAAGAAGTAATTGCAAACATTGCTAGTAACAATTCTGACGTCTCTCACCCAATGTTAGAGCGTCGTGAAGTAAAACGTACGGGTTATATTCTTGTTACTGCTGATAGTGGATTAGCTGGTGCGTATAACAGTAATGTTATTCGTAAATTGTATACGACAATCGCAGAACGTCATAAGTCACAAGATGAATTTACAATCATCGGTATTGGACGTATGGGAGTAGACTACTGTCGTAAAAATGATTACGAACTTGCTGACACTGTTATTGGATTAGCAGACCAACCACAATATGCAGAAATTAAAGGAATTGCTTCTCGTGCAGTTCAATTGTTCGCAGATGAAAAGATTGACGAATTAAAAATCATTTACAATCATTTTGTAAGTGCAATTTCACAAGAAGTACAAATGGATACACTGATTCCTGTTACGAATATTGATGCGGCTGAATCTTCTAGTACGTATGAATATGAGCCAAATGAAGAATCTATTCTAGAGGTTCTTTTACCACAATATGCAGAGAGCTTAGTGTACGGTGCATTATTAGATGCAAAAGCTAGTGAGCACGCAGCGAGAATGACGGCAATGAGTGCTGCAACAGATAATGCGGACGATTTAATCGGTGATCTAACATTATCATATAACCGTGCGCGCCAAGCTGCTATTACTCAAGAAATCAGTGAAATCGTTGGTGGAGCAGCTGCACTAGAATAAACATTTATGATCGGCATTCATGATACAAAATGAGATGGAAATGATGTTAGGAGGGAAATCGATTGAGCAAAGGTTATGTAACTCAAGTTATGGGACCAGTTGTAGACGTTAAGTTTGAAGACGGACAACTTCCTGAAATTTATGAGGCATTATACGTAAACATGACTTCTAATGAAGGTGAAAACAAAACATTAGCTTTAGAAGTTGCTTTACATTTAGGTGATAACTCTGTACGTACAATTGCAATGGCTGGTACAGACGGAGTTCAACGTGGAATGGAAGTAGAAAGTACAGGTAACCCTATTTCAGTTCCAGTTGGTGATAATACATTAGGACGTATTTTCAACGTTCTTGGAGAAACGATCGATTTAGGTGAAGAAATTGGAGAGGACGCACAAAGAGATCCAATCCACCGTGAAGCACCTAATTATGATGATTTAACAACTGATACAGAAATTTTAGAAACAGGAATTAAAGTTGTAGACTTATTAGCACCGTACATCAAAGGTGGTAAAATCGGTTTATTTGGTGGTGCGGGAGTAGGTAAAACAGTTTTAATCCAGGAACTTATTAACAACATCGCTCAAGAGCACGGTGGTATTTCGGTATTCGCTGGTGTTGGAGAGCGTACACGTGAAGGAAATGACCTTTACTTTGAAATGAAGGATTCTGGTGTAATTGAAAAGACTGCAATGGTATTCGGTCAAATGAACGAACCACCTGGAGCACGTATGCGTGTAGCTCTAACTGGTCTTACAATGGCAGAACACTTCCGTGATGAACAAGGACAAGACGTTCTATTATTCATCGATAACATTTTCCGCTTTACACAAGCAGGTTCTGAGGTTTCGGCTTTACTTGGTCGTATGCCTTCAGCGGTTGGTTACCAACCAACACTTGCAACGGAAATGGGTCAGTTACAAGAACGTATTACGTCAACTAACAAAGGATCTGTTACATCAATCCAAGCGATTTATGTACCTGCGGATGACTATACGGACCCGGCTCCAGCAACAACATTCGCACACTTAGATGCGACAACAAACTTAGACCGTGGACTTTCAGAGCAAGGTATTTACCCAGCGGTAGATCCACTTGCATCTACTTCACGTGCACTTGACCCTGAAATTGTTGGGGAAGAACACTATGCAGTAGCGACAGAAGTTCAACGTACATTACAACGCTACCGTGAATTACAAGATATTATTGCAATTCTAGGTATGGATGAGTTAAGTGATGAAGATAAATTAACGGTTGCACGTGCACGCCGTATTCAGTTCTTCCTATCACAAAACTTCCACGTAGCTGAACAGTTTACTGGTCAACCTGGATCATATGTACCGGTGAATGAAACAGTTTCAGGATTCAAGGAAATCCTTGAAGGTAAATATGACGATCTTCCAGAAGATGCGTTCCGTTTAGTTGGACGTATTGAGGAAGTTGTTGAAAAAGCTAAAACAATGGCTCAGTAATAATATAAAGATAAGATGATAGGTCGCAGTTTGCGATATAAAAAGCAAGCTGCGCTATCAATCTATACGTATCAATATGGCTCTGTATGGAGCTATTTGATTTTAGGAGGTGTTTCGATATGAACACATTAACAGTAAGTGTTGTAACTCCTGATGGACAAGTACTAGAAAATGATTACCAAATGCTAAGTTGTAAAGCTGAAGGTGGGGAGTTAGGTATTTTACCTGGTCACATTCCTTTAGTTGCACCGTTAACGATTAATGCTGTAAGATTGAAGCGTGAAGATAATGGTGAAGATTTAGTAGCAGTAAATGGTGGATTTTTAGAAGTACGTCCCGATAAAGTAACAATTTTAGCTCAATCTGCAGAAGTTGCTAATGATATTGATGTAGAACGCGCAGAACGAGCAAAAGAGAGAGCTGCACAATTACTTGAGTCGAATAATCCAGAAGTTGATGTTGAACGTGCGAAACTTGCATTAAGCAGAGCGATGAATCGACTAAGTGTAGCACAACGCTAAACATAAAACCTCATACATTGTATTGAGGTTTTTTATTTTTTTCTTCTCATAAGTTATAATCTTCATAAGACAAAATATTCTACTTTTTTACAATTTCCCGGGAAATAATTCATAATTTTTCTGAAAGACGTGGGTGATAAGTATGATGCAAATAGGGTACTTTTCGATTATAAGTATGATTTCACATATTGTTTTTATTGCCATCACTTGGCGTGCAATGCAAGGAATTAATTTTGAACCACTCGTACGAAAAAATTATATTGTCGAAGCAAGGATTCTACTCATCTTTATTGCGATTGCAATTGGAGCCACTGTCAGTAATTTTGTGTTAGACATTTTACAATGGTCACAAAACCTCTTATATTTATTTTAAATTCATAATTCGTTTAGGTTGATTGCATAATATTAACAACTTTGTTACGTCTAGTAAATTCACAAACTTCTAGTGTACAATGTTATGTAATAGTGCTATAATGAATAATGGATTTTCTTGAAAACTAATAGATAGATATGTATGAAGTTATGATGGAAAAAGTTTTAAAGCATAAATTTTACTATATAATTGCTTTAAATATATAAAAAAATACATATACAAAAATAGTAACTGAAAAAGCAAATGGTTGAGATGGATTGAAAATAAATATAACGTTCGTGATGAACAACTATGTACGTAATGGCATAAAATACGTATGAACAGATATTGAAGGAGAATGACAGATGGACAAAATCGTTGTAAAAGGTGGAAATAAGTTACAAGGTAATGTTAGGGTTGAAGGGGCAAAAAACGCTGTTTTACCCGTTATTACTTCGACAATTTTAGCGAGCGAAGGAACATGTATTTTACATGATGTACCAACATTAGATGATGTGTATACAATTAATGAAGTATTACGAAATATTAATGCAGATGTGACATTTAAAAATAATACAGTAACAATTGATGCTTCAAAAGAGCTTGAAACAGAAGCGCCATTTGAATATGTACGTAAAATGCGTGCATCAGTTTTAGTGTTAGGGCCTTTATTGGCACGTTTCGGTCATGCAAAAGTAGCATTACCTGGAGGATGTGCAATCGGTTCGCGACCAATTGATTTACATTTAAAGGGCTTTGAAGCCATGGGTGCAAACGTTAATGTAGGTAACGGGTTTGTAGAAGTTAGTGTAGACGGACGTTTACATGGAGCAACAATCTATTTAGATATGCCGAGTGTTGGTGCGACAGAGAATATCGTGATGGCAGCAGCATTAGCAGATGGAAAAACAGTTATTGAAAATGCGGCAAAAGAACCTGAAATTATTGACTTAGCAAATTATTTAAATAAAATGGGTGCAAAAATTATCGGAGCGGGTACAGAAACGATCCGTATTACTGGTGTGGAAAAATTACGTGGTGCTGAACATACTATTATCCCTGACCGTGTGGAAGCTGGTACATTTATGGTAGCAGCAGCTGTAACAGAAGGAAATGTATTAATCGAAAATGTTTTATCAGAACATTTACGTCCGGTTATTGCTAAACTACGTGAGATGGGTGTAGAAATTACGGAAGAAGATGAAGGTTTACGTGTTATCGGACCGAAAGAATTAAAGGCAACAGATATTAAAACATTGCCACATCCTGGATTCCCAACAGATATGCAATCTCAAATGATGGTTGCTATGCTTGGAGCAGAAGGTACGAGTGTTTTAACGGAAACAGTTTTCGAAAATCGTTTTATGCATGTTGAAGAATTTAGACGTATGAATGCTAAAATGAAGATTGAAGGGCGTAGTGTCATTGTTGAAGGGTTACATACACTTCAAGGGGCACAAGTTCAATCAACAGACTTACGTGCTGCAGCAGCATTAATTTTGGCTGGATTATGTGCAGAAGGAATTACAGAAGTGACACAATTACATCATTTAGACCGTGGTTATGTTGATTTCGCTGGAAAATTACAAAAGCTTGGTGCAGATGTTAAACGTGTTACAGAAAAAGAGTCAACTGATCAAGTTGCGGAAGTTGATTTTACCGCGGAAAATAAAGCAATCGAATTACCATAAATTTGTTAAACAGATAAATACTCATATTTTGAGTGTTTATCTGTTTTTTTATGGAAAAAATACACTCCTCGTTGTAAATTTTGTTCTTAAATATGATCACGTACATACATATATACATAGAGGAGGGAATCTATGAAGCAAACAAAATGGAAAAAATATATCGTTTATATCGCTTTTAGTTTATTTATTATCGTTTTTATTCCGACTATTGTAGTCAATTTTTCAAAAGAAAATGGAGTGCACAAAGAAAGTAATATAACAGAGGAAACAGAAAACACAGAAGAAGGCGAACCCTCATTTTTCGTCCAAGTAGAACGAGAGGCTACAGGAGAAATAGAAACAGTCCCGATTGAAGAATATGTTATATCTGTCGTTGCCGCAGAAATGCCAGCCGATTTTAATTTAGAAGCATTAAAGGCACAGGCTGTCGCAGCACGGACGTATGTAGTACAACAAATGATCCAACAAGGAGAAGACACAGTGATGACAGATACGACCGCGCATCAAGTGTATAAAAATAGAGAGGAATTGAAAGAACATTTTGGTGGGAGTTATGAAGAAAAAATGAAAAAAATCGAGCAAGCTGCGATAGCGACAGCGGGCGAAGTAATTACATATAATAATGAACCGATCACTCCAACATTTTTTTCGATGAGTAATGGGTACACAGAAGCTGCTAAAAATTATTGGGGGAATGATTTACCATATTTACAAGTGGTTGAAAGTAAATGGGAGGAAAGCTTGCCAAACTTCACGGAACAAAAAGTATTTACATTAGAAGAGATGAATAATGCATTGCAATTAAATCATAATGGCGGGGAAGTTCCAATTTATGTAAAAAGGACAGAGAGTAATCGGGTAGAAACATTAAAAATTGGGGAAGTTGCTTTTTCAGGGAAAGAAATACGAGAAAAATTGCAATTACGTTCAAATGACTTTTCTGTAAAACAAAAAGGTGATCATTTTATCTTTACGACAAAAGGATTCGGACACGGTGTTGGAATGAGCCAATATGGAGCCAATTTTATGGCGGAGGAAGGGAAAAATTATCAAGATATTTTGGCATACTATTATAAAGATGTTCATATTGAAGCGCTACAAGATACCGCTCCATCTTTAGTATCTAATTAATTTTTTTCGTTATTGCATCACATTTTATAAGTAAATAGAGTAGGACGAGCATTTTTTTGGAAAATGTAGGTATATATATTTCTTTTGTTGTTCACAATGGGACTGAGGTGATGAACAATGAAAGGAAAATTTTTAAATGGATTCAAATTTCGCTGGAATCGTTACAAGAAAAAGAAAGGATTTTTCCCCGCGCTATACATTGGTTTGGCTGCAATCATATTAACTGTTGTATTCTTTTCTCAAAAAGAGGAAAGTTCAACCGTGGATGAAGATTTTGCAAAGGATGAAATCTTCAGTAATGACAATGAGCGGTTTGATAATGAAGAAGCAAAGGAAGTATTGCAAGAGGAAGAAATGATTCAGCTGCCAATGGATCCACGAGTCAAAGGGAAAACAGTGACAAAATTTTTCGACGCGAATGGTGCAGAAGATGAACTTGAACAGTCGGTTACATTTTATAATAATCGCTATTACGAAAGTAAAGGTGTTCATCTGAAAGCAGAAGATGATACAGCGTTTGATGTTGTTGCAGCTATTTCAGGGAAGGTAAAGGAAATTAAGGAAGATCCATTATTAGGAAACATCGTCATTTTGGAGCATGATAATGGGATTGAGACTTATTATGCAAGTTTAGCTGAAACATCTGTCGAAGAAAATGCTGAAGTGAAACAAGGGGAAAAATTAGGTGAAGCTGGGAAGAATGTATTTCACGCGGATAGTGGTATTCATGTCCACTTTGAAATTCATAAAGATGGCATCGAAGTGAATCCAGAATCGTTTTTTGATGAACCATTTCAAAATTTAGTGGAACTATCGTTAGAGTCGCTTGATGAGGAAAAAGAAGTCGAGGGAAATGATGAGATGGAATCAGAAATAGATGAAGAGGAAGAAGAAGACTCCCTTATGGAAAATGAAGAAGAAAATGAGGGATCATTGGAAAACAACGACGATTTAATCTCCCTAGCATAAAATGATAAAGGCGATGCTGATGCATCGTCTTTTTTTGCGTTTGCGTTTGCGTTTGTGTTTGTTGCATCTGTTTCCGCGATCATCGCATCCGAATTTCATTTGTTGCATCTGTTATCGCGATCATCGCATCCGAATTTCGTTTATTGCATCTGTTTCCGCAATCATCGCATCCGAAAATCGTTTGTTGCATCTGTTTTTGCGATCATCGCATCTGAATTTCATTTATTGCATCCACTCCCGCGTTCATCGCATCTGAATTTCATTTATTGCATCCACTTCCGCGATCATCGCATCCGAATTTCATTCATTGCATCTGTTTCCGCAATCATCGCATCCGAATTTCGTTTATTGCATCTGTTTCTGCGATCATCGCATCCGAATTTCGTTTATTGCATCTGTTTTCGCGTTCATCGCATCCGAATTTCGTTTATTGCATCTGTTTCCGCGATCATCGCATCCGAATTTCATTCATTGCATCTGTTTTCGCGATCATCGCATCTGAATTTCATTTATTGCATCCACTCCCGCGTTCATCGCATCCGAATTTCGTTTATTGCATCTGTTTCCGCGTTCATCGCATCCGAAAATCGTTTGTTGCATCTGTTTTTGCGATCATCGCATCTGAATTTCATTTATTGCATCCACTCCCGCGTTCATCGCATCTGAATTTCATTTATTGCATCCACTTCCGCGATCATCGCATCCGAATTTCATTTATTGCATCTGTTTCTGCGATCATCGCATCTGAATTTCGTTTATTGCATCTGTTTTCGCGATCATTGCATCTGATTTTCATTTATTGCATCCACTTCCGCGATCATTGCATCTGATTTTCATTTATTGCATCTGTTTTCGTGATCATCGCATCCGAATTTCATTCATTGCATCTGTTTCCGCGTTCATCGCATCTGATTTTCGTTTATTGCACCTGTTTCCGCGATCATCGCATCTGATTTTCATTTATTGCATCCACTTCCGCGATCACCGCATCCGAATTTCGTTTATTGCATCCACTTCCGCGTTCATCGCATCCGAATTTTGTTTGTTGCACCTACCCCTCCCTAAAACCTGTCCGTAAAAACTTTATATTTTTAGCATATTGAAAACGTTTCATTAATAAACATATATAAAGACGAAATGAAATATCTGGGGTGCGTGAAAAGTGCATGAAACGTTTATGGAACAAGCAGTAGCGAAAGCATGTAAACACCGCATCAAGTCTCATCTAACACCTCGGAAATGAGCATAGGGAGGCGAACGGTGTGCATGATTACATCAAAGAAAGGACTATCCGAATCGGGAGGTATATTATCGAGACAAAAAAGACGGTTCGAGTGATAGCGAGAGAGTTTGGTGTTTCAAAGAGCACGGTTCATAAAGATTTAACGGAACGATTACCAAAAATTAATGCCACATTAGCAAAAGAGGTAAAAGAAATATTGCAATATCATAAGTCTATTCGTCATATTAGAGGGGGAGAAGCAACAAAAGAAAAGTACTTAAAAGAAAGAAAACAAAATACACATGATGATTCATATTTGTAATATTTCGTTCGAAAAGGAGTTCAGACTGCCTCGTTTGAGTTCCTTCTTTTTTATTGTGAAAATTGAGTGAAATTTTATACGAAAATACACTATGAAAACCTATTGAAAGTACTGATATGAAGCGATTCCTTATATGTAAAAAATTCCCACTACAACATTTCTAAAATAAATCAATAAAATTGTACTATTTTAGAAGTATATTGTAGGAAACTGTGGTAAAATGTAATGTTAGAAGAATACAAATATACAGGCTATGAAATTTATATATAATCTGTGTTAGGAGGACAAAAATTTCATGTTTTCAAGAGATATTGGAATTGACTTAGGTACAGCTAACGTGCTAATTCACGTAAAGGGAAAAGGAATCGTATTAAATGAGCCAGCAGTAGTTGCGATGGACCGTACACAAGGGAAAGTTTTAGCAGTTGGGGAAGAGGCTTATATGATGGTAGGTAGAACACCAGGGAATATTGAAGCAATTCGCCCATTAAAAGACGGTGTTATCGCTGACTTTGATATAACAGAAGCAATGTTAAAACACTTTATAAACAAAATTAATGTAAAAGGATTTTTATCAAAGCCGAGAATGCTTATTTGCTGTCCTACAAACATTACAAAGGTAGAACAAAAAGCAATTAAAGAAGCGGCAGAAAAATCTGGTGGTCGTCGTGTGTATTTAGAAGAAGAACCAAAAGTGGCGGCGATTGGTGCAGGGATGGAAATTTTCCAACCGAGCGGTAATATGGTAATTGATATCGGTGGAGGAACGACAGACGTGGCAGTATTATCTATGGGAGATATCGTAACAGCAGAGTCTATTAAAGTTGCTGGTGATACGTTTAACCAAGATATTTTACAGTATATTAAACATAAATATAAATTATTAATCGGGGAGAGAACTGCCGAAGAAATTAAAATTAATATCGGGACAGTTTTCAAAGATGGTCGTACAGAAACGATGGATATCCGTGGGCGCGACATGGTAAGTGGGTTACCACGTACTATTACAGTTAGCTCGAATGAAGTGGAAGAGGCATTAAGAGAGCCTGTTGCATTAATCGTGCAAGCTGCAAAATCTGTACTTGAAAGAACACCACCTGAGTTATCAGCAGACATTATCGACCGCGGTATTATTTTAACTGGTGGTGGAGCGATGATTCACGGTATTGATCAGTTATTAGCAGAGGAATTAAAAGTTCCAGTATTAGTAGCAGAAGAACCGATGAACTGTGTTGCTAAAGGTACTGGTTTAATGTTACAGAACATTGATAAAGTAGATAAGAAAATCGGCTAGTAAAGTTGAAGTAATTTTCGGAAAGGGCGTGCACGATTATGTTACGTGGGTATTATACTGCTGCTAGTGGTATGATGGCGCAACAACGAAATCAAGAAATGATCTCGAATAACTTAGCAAACGCTAGAACGCCTGGTTATAAAGCAGATAAAGCAGCTTTACGTGCGTTTCCAGAAATGTTAATCCATCAAATGAAATCAAAAAATATCCCAACGGAAAACGGTTTGACATTACGTTCGAATGAGCCAATCGGGTCACTTACAACGGGTGTATATGCGCAAGAGTCGATTCCACATTTTGAACAGGGACCAATTCGTGAAACAGGAATGCCGACTGATTTTGCATTAGTAGATCGTTATTTCCCGGATGAAGCGGGAGGAGCTTTTTTCACGGTGGAAGCAACAGATGGAGATGTGCGTTACACAAGAAATGGCCATTTTACAGTAGATGGTCAAGGGTATTTAACGAATAATGATGGTTTGTATGTATTAGATAATAACGGAAATCGCATTATGACAAATGACGGAGATTTTCATGTCACACCGGAAGGGTCCATTGTAACGAATGATGGCGCCACAACAATCGGTATTGCATATATCGATAATGTGCAAAATCTTGTAAAAGAAGGACATGATTTACACCGTTTAGAAAATGGTAATGCGGTGAATATAAATAATACAGAGGCAGAAGTGAACGTATTACAACATACATTAGAAAGTTCAAATGTGGATGTTAGCCAATCGATGACAGAAATGATTGCAGCATATCGTGTATTTGAACAAAACCAACGTGTCTTAAAAGCGTATGATGAGAGTATGGGAAAAGCAGTGAACGATATTGCTAGATTAGGATAGGGGGACGAAAGATGTCACTTCGAGTGATGGGACAGGCGGCAGTAACGATGAATCAATTGCAGCAACAATTAGATGTGATTGGTCATAATATTGCTAATGCGAGTACAACCGGATATAAACAAAGAACATCTGAGTTCTCAGATCTTTTATTCCAGCAAATTCATAATATGACACAACCTGGTAATGAAGTAGGTAGAAGTACAAATGATGGAATTAGAATAGGAACAGGTGCTAAACTAGGGGCAGTAAATAATGATTTTTCTATAGGCTCTTTACAAAATACAGATCGTCCATTAGATATTGCACTTACTCAGCCAACACATTTTATGCAAGTAATAACAAATGTCAATGGTAGAGAAGAAATACATTATACGAGAGACGGATCTCTATATGTAAGCAGTGAAGGAAATGATTTAGTTTTAGTATCCAAGGATGGTCATCCAATCAATGGAGAAAATGGACCAATTCGTTTTTCTAATAACATTGATTCTATCCGTATTGGGACAGATGGACGTGTATACGTAACTGAAAATGGTGCAGAACAATATGCAGGAACGATTCAAGTTCGTCATATAACAAAACCTAGATTGTTAGAGGCAACAGAAGATAATATATTCCAGTTGCGTGTACAAAACACAGGTTTTAATGAAGCGGAAATTGCCCAATTAGTAGATGAAAATAACATCATGGAATCTGGTAAGCTAGAAATGGCTAACGTAGATATAGGTCTTCAAATGGTTGAGTTAATGAATGCTCAGCGTGCTTACCAAGTAAATGCTCGTTCGATTACGATGGCAGATCAAATGCAAGGTCTTGTAAATCAACTAAGATAGTGATAATATGCGAAGGAACGAGATTAGAAGTTAAGGTGAAATTAATATGACAGCAAATTCTTTAAAAGAACAACCGGAAGAACAAAAAGAAAAGGAAACGAAACCGACGAAAAAAAAGAAACAGCGTATCCGCAAATTTCCAATTTGGTTACGTCTCATTGTCGTGTTTATATTGATTGCCATTTCTTTAGCGCTCGGTTTAATTGTTGGCTATAGCATTATGGGAGACGGCAATGCGATGGACGTTTTTCAAAAATCGACTTGGCAACATATTATTGATATAGTCAGTAAAGAATAAGTAAAAGTAGGAGTGGTCATATGTTAGATGTGCAACAAATTAAAGAAATTATTCCACACCGTTATCCTTTTTTATTAGTAGATAAAGTGCTTGAAATCGAAGAAGCGAAGCGTGTCGTTGGTTTGAAAAATGTAACGGTAAATGAACCGTTTTTCCAAGGACATTTTCCAGAATATCCTGTTATGCCAGGTGTATTAATTTTAGAAGCGTTAGCTCAAGTCGGAGCGATTGCGGTTTTAAACGTGGAAGATAATAAAGGAAAAATTGGCTTCTTAGCTGGCATAGACAAATGTCGTTTCAAACGCCAAGTAAAACCTGGAGATCAATTGCGTTTAGAAGTTGAAATTACACGCATGAAAGGTGCAATTGGAAAAGGAAAAGGTATTGCAACCGTAGATGGCGAAGTAGCTTGTGAAGCGGAAATTATGTTTGCGATTCAATAACAAGAGAAGGTATCCACTTTGGATATCTTCTTTTTTTATGCCCTAAAATAATCTGAATAGAAGGGAATAGACAAAAATTTCTATAATTATAGTTTAAATTACCTAAAATCTATAGCGCTTTCACTAGTTAAATAGTATTATAAATGTATACCTCTAATTGTAAATGTTTCCTACACTATGATACGAAGGGAAGGAGTACATAAATTGTTTTCTATTAGTAACAAAACGAAAGTAATAGAGCGAATTAAAGAAGGACAGTTTCGTTCAAAGATTATTGATAGTGATCAAGTTTATTATTCCATACATAGTCTTGAGGCGTTGTTGAACAATGCTTGTTTAAAACAAGGAACCTCTCTCGAAGGACGAAGCGATTTTACGAAAGAAATACTAAAATCGAACAATAAAATACCAATTCCAATTGACCCTGATCATTGTGTTTTTATGTTTCCGACTAGATCGGTGAAAAGTCCACAACTATCATATGTTTCGTATTATCATGTAGCTGATTTTGAACCGTATGATAAAAACGTGAAAGTTATATTTAAAGATGATACAACTTATATCGCACCAATGACGATGAAGCAATTCGATTTACAATTAAAGCGTACGAGTCAATTGATTGCGTATTTTTATTACAAAGTAATTATTTGATGCACATCTTTACGCATGTTAGTTAATATTAAATAAGAAGTTTGAACATTACATTTAATTACTTTTCTAACATAATATTAAAGTGTATGATAAACAAAGAAGTGATATTAATTGGAGGTTGCTACATGCGTAAAGTTTTATTATGGATGACTTTATTAATATTATTGATGATTATAGCTGCCTGTGGACAAAATAATGATGCAGACGAAGAAGAGACTACTGTCACGTCTGTTGAAGTAGAACAAATAAAAAAAGACAACTTACAAGTGACGAAAACAATTTACGGTATGATAATGCCGCAAAGTCAAATGCCTGTTACGATCGAACAACCTGGAGAGGTGTCTGAACTTCACGTACAAAACGGTGAACATGTCTCAAAAGACGATACGATTGCAAAAGTGAAGACACCAATGGGAGAGATGTCAGTAACGGCCCCTCGTGCAGGGAAAATAGCTAAGTTAAGTGCACAAGAAGGCGATTTTCAGACGAATGAAGAACCATTAATGGTTGTAGCGGATGTAGATAAAGTAAAAATGATTGTTGCAGTATCCGAATCAGACCGTTCTTTATTTAAAGATGATAAAGAAGTTACGATTCATATAGATGAAGATACGTATAAAGGAAAAGTTTTGCCAGTGGACCCATTACCAAATGAAGGTGGACAATTTACAATTGAAATCGAGATTGACAATAAAGATGAAAAAATTTCACCAGGTACTACCGGAAAAATTGCAATGAAAGAAACTAAAGTGAAAAAAGGACTGCTCGTACCGACAGAGGCAGTTTTACAAGAAGCAGATGAAAACTTCGTTTATATCGTTCAAGACGGCAAAGCGAAAAAGATAATGGTCGAAGTCATAGAAACACAGACAGAATATACTGCGATTAAAGGTGATGTAAACACAAAAGATGAAGTGATTGTGAATGGGCATTTTACCTTAACAGATGGCAGTGAGGTTGAAGTAATAAAGGACGGGAATGACAAATGAAACTAGTTTCTTTATCTGTTAAAAGACCTGTCGGTGTTATAATGATTGTCCTTGCGATTATTGCATTAGGATTTGTATCTGTTAAAAATTTAGCGGTGGATTTATTTCCAAAAATTGATTTACCAATTGCAGTTATTGCCACTACTTATGACGATGCCGCGCCAGAAGAAGTAGAAAATTTAATCTCTAAACCAATTGAAGAGTCGATTAGTTCGTTAGAAGGGATTGAAGAAATTCAGTCTCAATCACAATCAGACGCATCTGTCATCGTAATGATGTTTAAAAATGGAACGGATTTGGACCAAGCATTATTAGATGTGCGCGAACGAGTGGATCGTGTGAAAAGCATGTTACCAGATCGAGCGGGTGATCCGAATATTATGCGGTTTAACCCAGATCAATTACCTGTTATTTGGGTAAGTATTACCGGAAAAGATGCAGAAGTATTAACTGAACTTGCAGAAAATGAAGTATCCCCATTTTTTGAAAGACAAGAGGGAGTAGCATCTGTATCGGTAGAAGGAGCCAAAACCCGGGAAATCCAAGTCATTTTAAACGAAGCAAAAATGACTCAATATCAAGTAAGTCCACAAGAAGTGATGCAAGCTTTAAGTGAGACGAATCAATCTTCCTCGGTTGGAACGATTGAAAAAGGGGACCAAGATTTAAAAGTAAGAATTACAGGTGAATTTACTTCCATTGAAGATATAGAACAAACGATTATTCAAACGCAAGCAGATACATCTGTAAAAGTATCTGAAGTTGCTACGATAAAAGATACATTTGAAAAAGAAGATAGTGTCACCATGATAAATGGAGAACCGTCTGTCGTTTTATCGATTTTAAAAAAGACGGATGCAAATACAGTGGAAGTTGCACAAAATATAAAAAATGGCTTAGAAGAAATCGAAGCAGAACTTCCGGAAGGTGCCAATTTAAATGTTGTAATTGACACATCTGATTTCATTGAGGAAGCGGTCAGTTCTGTTATCCAAAACATTTTAATTGGTGGAGCAATTTCGATTTTTATTTTATTACTCTTTTTAAAAAGTATTCGCGCGACGATTGTGATCGGCTTATCTATCCCAATTGCGATTATATCCACATTCGCTTTAATGTATTTCACAGGGGAAACGTTGAACATTCTTACACTTGGAGGACTTGCGCTCGGAATTGGAATGATGGTCGATAGTTCTATCGTTATATTAGAAAATATATACACGTACCGTCAACGTGGCGAAAATTTAATAGATGCAGCTATTAAAGGGGCGGCTGAATTAACACCAGCAGTTATAGCTTCGACAACGACGACATTAGTTGTTTTCTTGCCGATTGTCTATGTAGAAGGAATTGCATCCGATATTTTCACACCGCTCGCCTTAACCGTATCATTTTCATTATTAGCATCGTTAATCGTTGCTATTACACTTGTACCAATGCTTTCTTCCAAGTTACTGTCCAAAGCGATGGAAGACGGAAGACGTTATTGGTTTGATAACTTGTTAGAAAAAGTGAACAACGGTTATACACGTGCATTAAAAAAGGTATTGAAATTTAGAAAGTCATCAATCATCGTGACAATTGTTCTTATTGCTGCGAGTATTGGGCTCATCCCATTTATCGGTGCAGAATTTATACCTGCGGGTGACCAAGGGCAATTAGATATAACTGTTGAGACAAGACCTGGAAGTAGTTTAGAAGCGACAGAAAAAGTAATCGATCATGTTAATGAAAAGTTAAACGAATATGAAGACATTATTGATGTTAGTTATGTGTCGGCTGGTGGTGGAGATTTTGCTTCTAGTTCATCAAGTGAGAATGAAGCAAGCTTTACGATGCAACTCGTACCACCGAAAGAACGCGACATAACGACCGAAAAATTCGTACAACAATTAGAGAAAGACTTACAAGATATTCCTGGTGCTGAAATTACAGTAAGTGAGATGGGTGCCGGAATTGGAATGGGTGCACCTATTGAAATTCAATTAAATGGACCAGAACATGAAGTATTACGTGAATTAGCAGATGATGTCGTAGAAGGGATTCAATCGATTGAAGGCGTGCATAATCCAGAATCAGAAGCGAATTTAGGGGTCCCACAACTACAATTAGAAGTAGATGATGATAAAGCAGCATTATACGGATTATCTGTAGAAGATATTCAATCGCAAATCGAAATGCGTTTTATCGGGCAAGTAGTAACAGTATACCGGGATGATGGTCGTGAAATAAATGTTTCTTTAACTTATCCCGAAGATTCTCGACAA
The DNA here is from genome assembly GCF_037072005.1 of Pseudogracilibacillus sp. SO10305. Taxonomy (NCBI): domain Bacteria; kingdom Bacillati; phylum Bacillota; class Bacilli; order Caryophanales; family Bacillaceae; genus Pseudogracilibacillus; species Pseudogracilibacillus sp. SO10305. Next base: position 100,805 of record NZ_JAXHDE010000008.1, read on the forward strand.
ACAATCAATGATTTAGAAGATATGAAAGTGATCGGGAATGAAGGAGCGCAAATACCGTTAACATCATTAGCAAACTTTGAAGAAACCCAAGGTCCTGTAACATTAATAAGACAAAATCAAGAAGCGCAAATGAATGTTACAACAGAAATTATGGATCGTGATTTAAGCAGTGTAGTGAAAGATATTGAAACTTATTTAGATGGGTTATCTCTATCAGAAGGATATAGCTATTCGATTGGTGGAGAAGCGGAAGATATGGCAGATTCTTTTGCCGATTTAACTTTAGCATTAATTTTCTCTATCTTTTTAGTGTATGCAGTGATGGCAGTTCAGTTTGAAAATTTCTTATTCCCGTTTATTATTATGTTTTCGATGCCTGCAACCGTCATTGGTGTCGTAGGAGGATTGCTCATAAGTGGATTGTCATTTAGTATACCGGCATTTATCGGGTTAATTATGCTTGCCGGAATCGTCGTGAACAACTCCATCGTCCTTGTAGATTATATTAATATTTTACGAAGACGCGGTATGGATCGATATGAAGCTATTATAGAAGCGGGTAGAAGTAGATTGCGGCCTATTCTAATGACGACTTTAACAACTGTATTAGCAATGATACCGTTAGGGCTCGCATTAGGAGAAGGGGCAGAAATGCAACAACCATTAGCTATTACTATTATATTTGGATTATCGATTTCAAGTATTTTTACATTATTGCTCATTCCAGTCGTATATACGTATTTTGATGATTTAACGAAAAAAATTATGCGACGTGATAGCAATATAAAATGATTATTAGAGAAGGTTTGGACGATAAGTAAGTTTAGCTGAGCAAGAAAGAAGTCCAAACCTTCTTTTTATGTGTGCAACTTTTATAAATCAAGTGTACGTATATAGCTAAACCATTTTTGTACAATTTCTTCTTTAAAAATTGCATCTTCATCAAACATTATTTCGAGTGTTTTGCCGTCTATGGAATAAGCTAGAATATGAGGGTCATGATCGATAAGTTGTTGAATAACAGGAAGTTTTTGTTCTAATAAATGCCATTGATGAATTTGGATGATTAAATGTCCAGGGGTATACTGAAGGACTTGAACACGATATTTAGCGGCAAGTGCAAGCAATGTTAATTTCATTGTCGAAAAAATAGTAGGCCACCTCCTATGGAAGTTATCTACATATACATATGATGATTATCTCAGTTATGTTACAAATAAGAGAAGATGCAACTTATATTTGCAACTAGTGTAAGAAATTAGCTATAATTTAACCTAGACGTAAAATTAAAAGCATATATTAGAGGGATTACCGATGATTAATTTTGTTGATTTAGCGATAGCTTCATTTATCGCACTTATATCTACATTTTTTTTAACTTTTGCTGTAAAAAAGTTAGCATTTAAATTTAATATAGTTGATTTTCCAAACCGAAGGAAAATCCATGTTCATCCGACCCCACGTATTGGAGGTTTAGCAATTTTTCTCGGTGCCGCCCTCGGTTTATTATATTTACAACCTGAACATATTCATTTACAAGCCATCTTTATGGGGGCAATTGTTATTGTTGTTACAGGAATTATTGATGATAAATATAGTGTCCGTCCAATCATTAAATTAACAGGTCAATTAACTGCAACGACTTTTCTCCTGTCATCTGGTTTAGTTATTGAAAAAATCACCTTACCATTTATTGGGATGATTGAATTAGGGCCATTTAGTGTGTTGATTACCATATTATGGGTTGTAGGGATAACTAATGCGATTAACCTAATTGACGGCCTTGACGGGCTTGCAACTGGTGTTTCCACGATAGGACTTGTAAGTATTTTAATCATGGCAATCGTTGATTTACAAATTTTTGCTGCATATCTTTGTGTTGTTTTAATTGGAGCAAATCTTGGTTTTTTATATCACAATTTTTACCCGGCAAAAATTTATATGGGAGACACTGGATCGAACTTTCTTGGCTATATGATTGCAGTTATTTCTATGTTAGGTTTATTTAAAAATGTTGCCTTATTTAGTTTTATCATTCCAATTATTGTAATTGCAGTGCCGATTTTGGATACAGCATTTTCTATCATTCGTCGTGCATTAAATAAACAACATATTATGCAAGCAGATAATAAACATATTCATTATCAGTTACTTCGTGCTGGATTTTCCCACCGACAAGCGGTACTTATTATGTATGGGTTCAGTTTAGTTTTCGGAGTGTTAGCAATCGTATTCCAACAAGCACCACTTCAAATTTCTTTAATTGTTGCCATCATCGTCTTTATTCTCGTTCATTTATTAGCAGAAATTGCTGGAATAGTGATGGGTGGCAAAAGACCTGTCGTGGACAAGTTATTGAAAATGGCAGGGAAGGATGAAGAAAAAAGTAAATTGAAGCAAGACGACAATAGTGAAAATTGATTGACCGAATTGAATGGGATAAGCCTGTTCGATTCGGTTTTTTACTATGCAAACATTATTTGTATTAAATTTACATTAAATTTTAAAAGATGTACTAGTTTTGCATTAAATATTCCTGTATACTTATCGATTATATGTAAAAAAATAAATATGTTTATTTTTGGAGGCGTTTATGGAAAAGAGAACAACATTAAATAAGTCATTAAAAGCACACTGGGTATGGGCAATAGCCCTCGGATCTGCTATTGGTTGGGGAGCATTTGTTCAACCAATTAATTGGATGGAAACTGCTGGTCCATTTGGTGTGATTATTGGTTTTTCCATCGGTGCATTATTGATGATGCTCATAGCAGTCAGTTATGGATTTCTAATTCGTAGTTTCCCTGTTTCAGGTGGAGAATTTGCCTATGCTTATATTAGTGCTGGACGAACTCAAGCATTTATAAGTGGTTGGTTTTTGACGTTAGGATATTTATGTATTGTTGCATTAAATGCTTCTGCATTTTCTTTAATGATTAAATATGTATTTCCGGCAATCATTGAAAATGTATTTTTATATACTGTTGCTGGTTGGGAAGTATATTTGATGGAAATAATTATCGCAACAGGTGCATTAATTATTTTTGGCTATTTAAATATACGTGGTACAGGCTTAACCGGACAAGTGCAATTTGTATTTGCGATGGTAATGGTAGCAGCAGTAGTTATTTTAACATTATTTGTTGGAATAAAATCACCTACACCAATTGATAATATAGCACCATTGTTCGTCGATAATAAGACAAGTTTTGCTGCTGTAATTGCAATTGTTGCGATTGCCCCATGGGCGTTTGTTGGATTTGATGCTGTACCACAAGCGGCTGAGGAATTTGCGTTTCCAGCTAAAAAAGCATTTATGTTAATCATTTTGGCATTAGTATTTGCGACTATTATTTATAGTTTAATGATATTAGCAACAGGTATGGCTGCTCCTTGGCAAGAAGTGGCAAATGCTAACCATTTATGGGGTACGGGAGTTGTTATTCAAGACTTATTAGGTGTTGGTGGTTTACTCATTTTAGTAATTGCATTAACGATGGGGATTTTTACTGGATTAAATGGGTTTATTATGACATCAAGTCGATTACTATTTGCAATGGCACGTGCCAAAGTTTTGCCAGCGCCATTTCAGAAATTACATAAAAAATATGATACACCCTATATTGCGATTATCGTTACCGTAATATTGGCCTCGATTGCTCCGTGGTTTGGGCGTCAAGCATTAACTTGGGTTGTTGATATGTCATCTATTGGAGTATCTATTGCATATTTTTATACTTGCTTTACAGCTTTCAGACTATTCAAATGGAATAATCAAAGTTCTAGCATAATGGAAGAAGCGGAAGTTGGACCTGTGAAGAAGTTGGTAGCCTTTGTCGGAATGGTTGTAAGTTTTATTTTTATTTTACTTTTATTAATTCCACAATCTCCAGCATTTATGGGGAAAGAATCTTTTATTTCTCTAGTGATTTGGGTAGTTCTTGGAATTATATTCTATGTGATGAAGCGAAAAGAATACAATGCCATTCCGAAGAAAGAATTAGACTATTTAATTTTGGATAAAAAAGAATAAAAAAGAAAAATCTACAAGTACATTTTACTTGTAGATTTTTTATTATAGACTCCAATAATGGATATTTAACTCTTCACATTGTTCACGATCAAAAATACCTTTAATGTCTACTAAGACTTTCTTATCTGATTGATATAAAGTGTTTAATTTTTCAATTGTATAAGTATCCCTATATTCATCATGAGGTACAGCAAGGATGATGCAATCTAAATCCTTTAATACTTCCTGGCCAACTAAATCGATATTATATTCTTGTTTAACATCTTCTTGCTCAGCATGAGGATCATGGACAACATAGTGAACTCCATAATCATCTAACTCCTTAATAATATCAATTACTTTTGTGTTACGTACATCAGGAACATTTTCTTTAAAAGTTAATCCTAATACAGCAATTTTGGCCTTTTTTACATCTAAATTTGCCTGGATCATTTTTTTGATAACGCTATTTGCAACGTGTTTTCCCATATTATCATTTACTTTTCGTCCAGCTAAAATAATTTGCGAATGGTATCCTAACTGCTCTGCTTTATACGTAAAATAATATGGGTCTACTCCGATACAATGACCGCCTACTAGCCCAGGGGTAAAGTTCAAGAAATTCCATTTTGTACCTGCAGCAGCTAATACTGCTTTCGTGTCGATGTTCATTTTATCGAATACAATCGATAATTCATTCATAAAAGCAATATTAATATCGCGTTGTGAGTTTTCGATTACTTTTGCAGCCTCAGCAACCTTAATAGATTCTGCTTCATACACACCTGCTTCAATAATGTAATCATACACTTTTGAGATTTCACGTAATGCATCAGCATCTGAACCAGAGACAATTTTTGTGATTTTTGTTAATGTATTTACTTTATCACCTGGATTAATTCGTTCGGGTGAATAACCGACTTTAAAGTCCTTACCGAAAATTAAGCCGGATTCTCTCTCTAGAATAGGGATACATACTTCTTCAGTAGTTCCAGGGTACACAGTTGATTCATAAACAACAATGGATCCTTTTGTTAAATTGCGTCCAATCATTTCACTTGCACCAATAATAGGTTTTAGATTTGGTGTTTTATCAATATTGATTGGTGTAGGTACTGCAACAATATGAAATTTACTTCTTTGTAGATCGTTCTCATCATATGTAAATTCCATCGCCGTTTCTTTGATTTCTTTGTCTCCAACTTCTTCAGTGACGTCTATGCCTTGCTTGTACATATTTAACTTTTCTTTATTTAAATCCAAACCGATTACGTCATATTTTTTGGCTAATTCAATTGCCAATGGCAATCCAACATAACCAAGACCAATGACAGATATTTTTTCTTTTCTTTGTTGAAGTTCTTCAAAAAGAACCATAATAAATCCCAACCTTTATATATTAATTAAAGTGTTAAACAACATTATACTCTTACTCCATTATTATACAATGAAAAAGAATAAGAGTTGTATGAATAGTACTTGTGTTCATCTAGATTTTATCACAAAAAAATAATAGAAGAAAAAATTATGTAGCGTCAATTACAATTAGATAACATTGGTTGTCTTAATATAAATTCACATGAAAATAGTATATAATATGTAGATGGATGTAGAGTAGAAGGAAGGTAGTCATCCGTGAAAAAAATTAAAATATTCTTTTTTATTTACCGGCTTGGTGGCGGTGGAGCTGCAAGAACATTATTAAATATCGTTAATTATATAGATAAAAGTAAATTTGATGTCACATTAGTAACGCTAAATTTCGACTATGATTATGACCAATTTGTACATGAAGATGTTCGATTTGTGAAATTACGTACTAATCGATTAAGGTCAAGTATCTTTGAATTAGCTAAGTTGTTAAAAAAAGAAAAGCCAGATATTTTGTTTAGTACAGTATTAACGTATAATATCGTAGCGATTTTAGCAAAAATACTTTCCCTTACTAAAACGAAAGTAGTTGTTAGAGAAGCAGCTTTATTAGGTGATACAAGCAAAAAGGAAAATTTCAAATTAGTGGTTGCCGGACTATTGTATAAATTTGCAAATAAGGTTATTGCATTGTCTTATGGTGTAAAAGATAACTTAATACACCGATATAAAGTACGAGAGAACAAAATAGATGTTATTTATAACCCTGTTGATTTAGTTCATATTAATCATGAAATGAAACAACCGTTAACAAATGAAATAAATACGATTATTCAAAGCTATGATAAAGTATTAGTTACGGCGGGACGATTTGTAAAAGAAAAAGATCAACTTACATTATTACGTGCATTTGCGAAAGTGAAAGATACAAATAATAGTTGCTTAATCATCTTAGGTGAAGGCGAGTTAGAAATGAGCTTAAAAAAAGAGGCGAAGGATTTACGAATAGATAATCACGTTTATTTTGTTGGCTTTCAGGAAAATCCATATGCGATATTTAAACAAGCTGATTTATTTGTTTTGACATCGACAACAGAAGGCTTTGGACATGTGTTAGTCGAGGCGCTCGCTACAGAAACACTTGTCGTGTCAACAAACTGTAAACCAGGTGCGGAAGAGGTTTTAGACAATGGTAAGTATGGGCTGTTATGTGAAGTAGGTAACGTAAACGATGTAGCTGAAAAAATAGCGCAGGCAATGAGATATTGTGAAGAAGAACGTCAATATGTTATTACGTTAGGGGTACAACGTGCAAATGAATTTCATGCAGCTAAAGTTGTTTCACAGTATGAAACGATGTTTCAGCAGGTAAAAGGAGTTAACAATGAATAAAAAACAAATATATCATCAGGGAACAAGAAAGAAAGTCGTTCATATAACGACAGTGCATCACCCTTATGATCCTAGAATTTATTATAAACAATGTATGTCTTTGGCCGAAAATGGATATGAGGTCACATTAATTGCACAGGATACGAGAGATAAGACAGAAGTGAATAATATTAATCATATTCGATTAAAAACGTATAAAAGTCGATTGAAAAGAATGTTATTCGGTGTGTGGGATGCATACAAAAAAGCGAAAGAGGCAAAAGGAGATATTTATGTATTTCATGATCCGGAATTAATCATAGCTGCTTCATGGTTAAAACGAAAGAACAATACCGTTATTTATGACATACATGAAGACTACGTAACGAGTATTTTACAAAAAAAATATTTAACACCAACATTACGCAAAGTGGCAGCAAGAGGTTATAAACTAATTGAAAAGTTTTTCACAAGAAATATGGAGAAGAGTTTAGCTGAAAAATATTATAAAGATATATACCCGAATGGGACATGTATCTTAAATTACCCATTAATGGATAAGAAGTTTTTTGAATATGATCGTACAGCCAAACCATTATCGAATAAAGTACTATATACAGGCAATGTAAATGGAGATAGAGGAGCATTTATCCATGCAAATATTCCTAACATAAATCAAAATATTAAAGTACAATATGTTGGAAAATGTGTGAAATCTATTGCACATCAAATTATGGATGTGGCTAAAGAAAATAAAGACAATATCCAAATCATGGGGGTTGATCAATTCATTGTAAAAGAAGAAATGGAAAAGATGTATACAAAAGAAAATTGGTTAGCTGGTATAGCTGTGTTCCCACCTACAGAACATTATATGAAAAAAGAGTTAACGAAGTTTTTCGAATATATGAATGTGGGTTTACCAATTATTTGTTCTAACTTTCCAGTTTGGAAGGAATTTATTGAAAAATATGAATGCGGTATAGTAGTAGATCCTTATAATGAACAAGAAATAAATGAAGCTCTACAAAAGTTGATAGACAATCCAGAAATAGGTTATGAAATGGGGAAAAACGGAAAAAAGGCAGTGGCTTCTGAGTTGAATTGGGAAGTAGAAGAAGGTAAACTATTAGATTGGTATGATCAATTATTAAATAAGGAAGTAAAAATATGAAGAAACCACTAGTTTCTGTTATTACACCTTCTTATAATGCAGAAAGATTTATTGCAGAGTCCATTCAATCTGTACGCAATCAAACATACGATAATTGGGAAATGATAATTGTAGATGATAAATCTACAGATAATACAGTGAAAATTGTACAAAGATTTATTGATCAAGATGCTCGTATTCGAATAATTCGTTTACAAGAAAATAGTGGTTCTGCAATAGCAAGGAATACAGCAATCGATCAAGCGTTAGGTAAATATATTGCTTTTCTTGATAGCGATGATGTATGGTTACCAGAAAAATTATCCAAGCAAGTTCAATTTATGGAAGAAAATAATCTTACTTTTTCATTTACCAAATATGTACGTATGTATGAAGACGGGACATTAACAAATGGTTATTCGAAAGTTCCTAAGAAAATTACGTATGAAAAATTAATGAAACATTGTGTCATCGGCTGTTTAACAGTAATGTTGAATCGTGAGGCGATTGGCAACGAGAGAATGGTGAATATACGAACAAGACAAGATTATGCATTTTGGTTAACATTATTAAGAAAAGGCCATACTGCATATGGGTTAGATGAGGTGCTATCAAAATATCGTTTGGTAGAAAACTCAATTTCAAGTAATAAACTAAAAGTAGCGAAACAAAATTGGAATTTATATCGTCATATTGAAGGACACACATTTATAAAAGCAGCTTGGTATTTTTCTCATTATGCCATTCGATCTGTTTTACAAGTAATTAAGTTTCGCATTGTGAAGTAAACTCGTTTTATATTAGGCGGTGTAGGAAAAAATTGAAGAATTATATTAATGAAGTTAGGAAAAGAAAAGACCTGTTACTTTACTTAGTCAAGTCAGGATTAAAGGCAGAACATCGAAATAGTTATTTAGGTTATTTTTGGTGGTTACTTGATCCGTTGTTAAGTATCGCTGTATATTATTTCTTAGTTGTCATTATTTTAGATCGTGGTGGACCAAATTATGCACTATTTTTAATAATCGGACTTATCGTATGGAGATGGATTAGTTCAACTATTAATGCATCAGCCAAATCGATTTTACGATATAGTTCGATTATAAATCAGGTAGCATTACCGAAGTTTATATTTCCGTTGTCGTTTACAATTACACAACTGGTGAATTTTTTATTCGGTTTAATTGTAGTAGCACTTGCGTTAATTTTGTATGCAGAAGTACCGACATGGCATATTGTTTTATTGCCACTCATTATTATTATTACGTATACATTTTTGCTGGCAGTAGGTTCTGTTTTAGGTTTCGTTACGGTGTTTATTCGTGATATTGATAATTTATTAACACATATCATTCGAATATTCTTCTACGCATCCCCTATTATTTGGGAAGGTGGACGTTTACCACCCGAGTATGGTTGGGCGGTTGCGATTAACCCGATTGCGCATTTAGTAACATCATTTAGAGATGTTTTGATGTATCATCAACTACCTAACTTTATATCGTTAGGTATTATCTTTGTTGCATCGATTATTACAATTATATTTATGTTGAACTACTTTAAAAATAATGAACATAAAATTATAAAAGCATTGTAATGAGGGAAAACTAAGGAAAAAGAGGTTTTCAAATATGTTAAATAATAATGTAAAGGAAACAGAGCGCGAACATGTCATTGAAGCAGAAGATATAGGTCTGTTTTATGACCCAAAGGTAAATACTGATGACTATAAATCAAGATTGTTAGATCTTTTAAGTTTTAAAAAAAATAAAGAAGATAAGCAAAAGGAAAAAATATGGTCATTACGCAATGTGACGTTTACAGGTTATAAAGGTGAGATTTTAGGGATTATAGGTTCGAACGGTGCTGGTAAAACGACAATCAGTAAAGTGATCACAGGTATTTTACAGCATGATGAAGGGACATTGCATGTAGACGGAAAAGTAACCGCATTGTTTTCTTTAGGTATGGGATTTAATAAAGAATTAACGGGTAGAGAAAATGTTTACTTAAATGGAATGATGCTAGGAATAAATAAAAATTTAATTGATGAATATATAGATGAAATCCATGCATTTTCGGAAATCGGAGAATTTATCGATCAACCGATGAAATATTACTCGAGTGGAATGAAAGCTCGTTTAGGTTTTAGTGTTGCTGCTAATTTACAACCTGAAATTCTAATCTTAGATGAGGCTTTAAACACAGGAGACATTAAATTTGGTAAAAAAGCTGCAGAAAAATTAAAAGAGTTAGTAACTAACGCCAAAATGGTTATTATAGTGACACATAGTTTACGTTATGCACAACGTAATTGTGATCGTCTTATTTGGTTGCATAAAGGACAAATAAAAGAAGTTGGCGAACCTAAAGAAGTTATTGCAAATTATCGTGCATCTGTACCAAAAATGCCGAAAAAGAAACGAAGCTTGGAATTAGAAAAAACAAAAACGATTGTACGGAATAACACAGTTATGGAAGCTAAAAACTTAGGAATTTCATTTGATTTAAATAGAAAAGAAAAACATTGGGCATTAAGGAACTTAAACTTTACAATAAAAGAAGGAGAAGTTGTTGGAATAATAGGACATAATGGTGCTGGGAAGAGTACGTTATGTAAGTTGATGACGAATATTTATAAGCCGGATGAAGGAGATTTGCAAATAAATGGACAGACATCTTCGCTGTTAGGGTATGGGACAGGATTTAATCCCCAATTGACCGGATCAGATAATATATATTTGAATGGAATGTTATTAGGAATTCCAAAAGAGGAAATAGAAACAAAATACGATGAAATTGTAGAATTCTCTGGTATTAAGCGAATGATTGATAGACCTATGAAGAACTATTCAAGTGGTATGAAGTCACGCCTAGGCTTTAGTATTGCAGCTGTGTTAAAACCAGATATTTTTATCATCGATGAAGCATTATCTACAGGGGATTTAGCATTTCGACAAAAGGCGACAGAACGAATTCAAGAGATGATGGAACGTGCAAAAGCGGTTATTATTGTGACTCATAGTATGCATTTTGTAGAACAAGTATGTACACGTGCATTATGGATTGACAAGGGCCGACTTCGTTTTGATGGAGATGCCGAAGAAGCAGTGAAATTATACCGTGAAGCGATGGGTGTTAATGTTCCGAAACGAAAGAAGAGAACAGGCTTAAAGAAAAAGACTGCACCAAAAAAATAACACAAAAAATAACGAAGAAGAAATCTACTGAACAAAAGACAGAAAAGATCTGAGATGAAGAAAGTAATATCGATAAAGGCAGTAAATAATTTATTGTGAAAATACTAAGAAAACATGTTGAATAGCAAGTGTCAAAGAGGTGGCAAATAAATTGGCGAAAATACGACAACGATTAGTAGGGGCCGTAGATTGGATTCTATATACTGTCTTATCAGAAAAACAAAAAAATAAGTTGTCGAATATGTTTTCTGATAAACAAAAAGAAAATATTCGAAAACTTACTCAATTTGGTAAAAAACATCAACAAAAATTGCATATAAAAAATCTGAAAGATCATCTATATTCATTAGGTTTTACAGAGGAAGCATTAAGTGATTTGCATCGTGAATATAATGATTCCAAAGATTCTTTTGTAAAAAGGTTGATTGCTTGGGAATTAGCCCTGTGGCATGCTAACCATTATACAAAGGATCATGCAAAAAAAGCTCTTGATTATTTGGAGAAAGCAGAAGTTGGAGAAAAAGATGCTCAAAAATTACAGCGCATAGCTATTATAAGAGCGGAAAGTTTGGCGCATTTGGGTGAAGTAGAAAAAGCAAAAGCAAGCTTACAGGAACAAATTAGTATACAAGCGCATCCTGATTTATACTTAGGACTTGCTAACTTAGAAACAAGATTGGAAATGCGCTTTGAACAAATCAATAAAGCATTCACCATGTATCAATTAGAACATATTACACTTTCAGACTTTTCTGTGGTAGATTATGATTCTTTGCAGATGCAGACGCTTCCAAAGCGTGTAGATAGCAACACTGGTAAGATATCCGTTATATTGCCAGCATTCCGTGCAGAAGAAGGATTACACGTTGCAATAGAGTCGATACTAACACAATCGTGGAGGAACTTGGAATTACTTATTGTGGATGATTGTAGCCCCGATAAAACCTATGAAATTGCCAAGCAATATGAAGCTAAAGATGATCGGGTGAGAGTATTCCAAACTTCTATTAATAGTGGCCCATATATTGCGCGTAATATAGGATTACAAGTCGCGACAGGGGAGTTTGTGACAATTAATGATGCGGACGACTGGTCACATGCAAGGAAACTTGAATTACAAGTAAAACATTTGATGCAGAACGCAGATGTTATAGCGAATACATCAGAACATGCCCGCCTAACGGAAGATCTAATGTTATATCGTCGTGGTACTCCAGGAAGATATATTTTTCCTAACATGAGCTCTATTATGTTTCGAAGAGAACCTATCTTAAATACAATAGGATATTGGGATAGTGTGCGATTTGCTGCGGACGGTGAATTTAAACGCCGTTTAATTCGTGCATTCGGTAAAAAAAGTTATGTAGATTTAAGAACAGGTCCCTTATCTTTACCAAGACAATCCTTATCATCTTTGACAAGTAATTCAGCATTTGGATACAATGGATTTTTCATGGGTGTAAGAAAAGAATATGTAGAAAGTCTAGAATACTTTCATAGAAATACAAATGAATGGAAATACTCTTATCCACAAACGGTACGACCTTTTCCTGTGCCAGAACCAATGTGGCCGATTAGGGAGGAAAAACAAGAGCAGATGCGCCAGTTCGATCTTGTTATTGCCACGGACTTACGTGACACGAATGAATTACCAAGAATCAAGAAAATTATTGAGAAAGCTTTAAAGAGTAATGAAATAAACCGTATTGGGATTATTCAACTTTACACATATAATTTACAAATACCATTACATGTATCAGAAGAGATTAGACCTTATATCGATGGTGTCCATGTACAGATGTTAGTTTATGGAGAAAAAATTAATACAAATGAAATAATATATATCGGACATGAACCCATGCTATACAAGCAAACTTATATTCCATCTGTTCGTGCAGAACAAGTTTCACTTATAGTTTTCCAAATGGATAACTCGGTAGAGAGAAGTTTGAACGCTATTCAATTATTACATCAAAAGGAGCCATCGATTATCCCATTAGACAAGAGTGTAAGGGATAAAATGCGTGATAAACAATGGATAATTTCTGACGAAAATTGGTGTGTATAAATGAAAAAGAAAAACGAAGAACTTTTAAACGAATATGAGAAAATTTCTAGGAAAGTGAACGAAATTGAAGACGAATTAAAGAGAGAAAAACTACTTCACTCTAAAAAAGAACTTGAATTTCAAAAGATACAGAAAAGTACGTTACTGGAGTTGTTTCGTCCATCCTTATTTAAGCGCAAAATACGTACCATTGGTTCGTATCTATTAGGAAGACGAAACAGAAAGCAATTATATAGTAAAGTGTATAAACAGAAGCAAGCAATGAATGATTTAAAACCTTATATAAAATTGTTGTATAATGATGGTTTTGTAGAAGAAGTAGTTAGAGAGCTAACAGTAATGTATCAAAAAACTACAAATAAATATTTGAAAACAAGTATTGCTTGGGAGTTAGGATTATACTACGCTAATAAGAAAAGTATATATCATACTAACACAGCTTTAACTTATATTCAGCAAGCAAAGAAAAACGTTACGAATACGGAATTATTTAGACAGATGACCATAGTAGAAGCTGAGTGCTATGAACAATTAAATAAGTTAGATGAAGCTAAACTCTTGCTAACAAAATTACAAAACAAGGATAGTCACCCAGACATTTCCTTAGCATTAGCGAATACAATAAGTGATATCAATGAAAAATTAATACATGTAAACAAAGTATATGAACAATATAGCTTACAACCGATCTTTTTTGGTCAAGGAGATAACGTATCTTATGATGATTTACAAACAAAAGATATGGATCACCAAGTTTTAAATGGCCCTAAGATATCGGTTATTTTGCCTGCATATAACTGTGAAAATGAGATAAAGACAGCAATTGAGTCTTTGTTAGATCAAACATGGAAGAATATTGAAGTGCTTATTGTAGACGATTGTAGCACAGACGGCACTTTCAATGTAGCGAAAGAATATGAACAAAAAGATAAGAGAATTAAGGTCTTGCAAACTCCTGAAAATAGTGGACCGTATGTAGCAAGGAATCTTGCATTAGAAATAGCGAATGGTGAATATATAACAGTCAATGATGCGGATGACTGGTCTCATATACAGAAGTTGGAGATTCAAGTAAAACATTTAATAATAAATCCGACTATAATCGCTAACACATCTCAACTATCTAGATTAACAGAAGATTTATTATTTTATCGACGAGGAACAAGAGGACGTTATTTGTTTTCGAATATGTCCTCTTTAATGTTTCGAAGAAAGGAAGTGCTAGAAACTATTGGTTATTGGGACAGTGTTCGTTTTGCAGCTGATGGAGAATATAAAAGAAGAATGACGCTCGCTTTTGGAAATGAAGCTGTAGTTGATTTGGAAACAGGGCCCTTGTCATTACCTAGGCAAGCAGCTGGATCATTAACAAGTAGTTCGTCCTTTGGATATAATGGATATTTTATTGGTGCAAGAAAAGAGTATGTAGAAAGCTTTACATACCACCACTCAACTAACCAACTATATTATCCTAAAACACAAAAAAAACGATTATTCCCAATCCCATACCCTATGAAACCAAATCAACCGTCGCCAAATCGGATTGTCACAGTTGATATAATAATTGTTGCAGATTTTACAAGATTAAAAAGGAAAATGAAACAACAAATTATACATGATATCGAAATGAATAAACAGTTGGGCTACAAAACAGGCCTTATCCAAATGCATATATATGATACTGAAAAGTCAAATTCGTTTGATAAAGATATTAGAAAGATAATTGATGGAGAGCTAGTGCGAATGATTGTATATGGTGAGCATATTCAATCGATATTAACAATCGTTTATGACTTACGCACCTTACATGTGAAACAAGAGTATATTCCACTTGTAAAAACTGTTAATACACTAGTTATTATAGATGAAAAACCAACAATGAAGTATAATGATAAGGTAATAAAGTCTTATCAGTTTCGATTATGCACGAAACAAATAATGGGGTATTTTAATAAGCGTGGTAGATGGTATCCTTACGATGAGAAGGTAAGAGAACAATTAAAACATAAAGAAATGAAGGAGATTCGATTAGCCAAGGAGAACTGGTTTGAAGATAATATACCTTACATGTATGAAAAAATTATAAAGGATTGGATGATCAAATGAGCGGGGGTGAACTTGATGAAAAAAAATCTAGTAAAGAAAAATAATGCAATTCAAAATAGTGTAAAATTAAAGATAGTTGAAAAAGAGGATGAACTCCATCGATTAGAGAAAGAAATCATGAATTGTAAAAAAAGGGTAAAACAAATAGAGGAAAGTAATACGTGGAAAATTGCTAAACCTATTCGTTTTTTACGTAAATTCTCAAAACAAAATGACGAATTTCAAATGTTGTTTGAAAGATTGAATGAGGCAGAGTTAGAGTTAAGTAAAGCAAGAGAAGAAATAGCAAAACTTAAATTGTTAGATGAACAATTAAATACTAGTACTATTCAACAATTGATGAGAGAGTGGAAGGATAGTGCAACTTTATTAACTTATCTTGAATCAATCATTGAATATAAAAATAAAATCCAGGAAAACTATAAGGATGCATTATCTTTTATTGGTAGATTGTATATGCGAAAAGATGACTTATATAAGCATGCAATTTATAAAAAAATTATGTCTGGTTTATGTATAGAAGAAATTCCAGAGTTTATTATTCGAGCGGGATTAACTGAAGAAGCAATGTCACTTGAACGTGTTTCATCATACCGTACATTACTACACCAAAGAATGAGAAGGCTACAACTTCATCAATCCCTACCAGAATGGATTTTAGATGATAAGGAAAAGGCTTACCATTTTGTGGACGGCCTTCAAATACCAGTACCTAAAGTAGATGGGAAAACTTATACTGTGAATACATTACCAGAGCGCGAAGGAATCGTCATTAAACCGATAAATGGGGCAGGAGCACGGGGAGTGTATTTGGTACACCGTTTCAATCATATTTTTGATGTTAAAAACTCTACAATATTAACGAGTTTAGAAGAATTATATTCTAATATATACAATGATTTACAGAGTGGTGCGGTTCACCAAGATGTATGGATGGTTGAAGAAATCATATATGAAAATAAAGAACAATTACAGGCTGCGCGAGATTTCAAGTTTTACATGTTTTATGGAAAGGTCGGACTTATTTTGGAAATTATAAGAGAGCCTGAAATCCGTCATTGTTGGTGGAATAATGAGGGGGAGCGTGTTTATACAGGTAAATATGAAGAAACATTATTTCAAGGTATTGGTGTGACTGAGAATGATATCAAGATGGTAGAGAAATTAAGTGAAGAAATACCAGCACCATTTATCCGAATTGATCTTTTAAGTTCTGAAGATAGATTAATCTTTGGTGAATTTACTCCAAAACCAGGAGATTACGATGACTTTAATCAGGAAACAGATCAGTTACTAGGAGATTATTATTTAAAGGCACAAGCTAGACTGGAAGAGGACTTTATGAATGGTAAGCAATTTAAAGCATTTCAAACATTACAGAGGAAAGATACCTTTCAATTATCGTAAGATTGTTTATAAGATTTAGGAGGATAACTTAATGGATAAGATGAAGTATGAATGGTTACCGCATTTATCTCCTGAAGTGCTTTCAGAAATGAAAGGTAACTATTTAGATGCGTATGTAGTAGCGCTTGAAGGATGGCGTAGAGGTCTAAAATTAAAATGGCATCATAAAAATTCACCTGAATTTTCACATGTGAAGACATGGTTTATTGATGAACCAGGTCAAGTTTTTTCCTTGCATTCAAAAACTAAATCACATTATTTCTTTCGTACAAGAGGAGATAAAGTTTCTACTAGAGCCGTAGAACAAGGAATGGATAAACATTTTACCAAAATACAGTTATCTAAATCAGGTATACCTGTTCCGAAAGGGAAAACATTTTCTAAAAATGAGGAGCTTATCAATATATTAAGTTATATCAATAGTATAGGTTATCCAGTTGTCTTGAAGCCAGTTGATGGTAGTTTTGGTAGGGGCGTCCATGTCAAGCTCTATTCGGAAAAAGAAGTTAAAAATGCCTTCAATTACATAAAGAATGTATTAAATGAAGATGTAATTGTAGAGGAATTTATTGCCGGAAAAGATTATCGTTTATATGTAATAGGTAATAAAGTTGTTGGAGCTATACTAAGGGTGCCTCCTAATATAGTTGGTGATGGCTCAAGCACTATAGTGGAATTAATTGAAAAGAAAAACAATGTACGCCTTTTAAATCCGAGATTAAAAGACTGTTTGATTACTGTAAATGAAGAGATGAAGAAATATTTACTTGAAAACGACTATACAGTGGATGATATACCTAGAGAAAATGAACGTGTTTACTTGAGTGAGAAGGCTAATATCTCTATAGGTGGTGATCCTATTGATGTATTAGATGAACTGTCTCATGATATAAAATTAATGGCTATTAGAGCATTGCAATCTATTGAGGGATTAAAACATGGCGCGGTTGACGTGATGGTTGGTACAACTACAGATAAATGTGACAAGGCATATGTAATTGAATTAAATCCTACAGCACAGATAGGTGGTATATTATTCCCGATAATAGGAACATCACGAGATGTACCCAAAGAAATCATAGACTATTATTTTCCAGAAACTAAGAGGGAAGTTAATACATCTAGATTATATTTTGATAATATTTCGATACTGCAGCCTTTAATGAGAGGGATTGCAACAAACGTTGTCACTAAGACCTTAGAAGAGCGTAATCTGATTCATCGAAAATATAAACTGGATTATATAATAGATATAAACCAGTATAACTTGATTAAGAAGGAAGCTTTAAATATGGGTTTAAACGGCAAGGTTTTATTTGAAAACAACATAAAGACTATTATATTAGTATCTGGAATAAAAGAAAGTTTGGATGAACTGGAATTTCTTTTTAGACAAAGTTTAAAGCTTGAATTTGATGTAATAGAAATATTCGAGGAGAACATTATGACAGGATTTAACATAGATAAGGGTACTGAATATCTAATCGGAAAAATTGAAAAACAGCAAGAACTAATTCATCTAAACAAAAAAAGGTTACGAAAACTTAATAAAGAATACAAGAAATTAGTAAATAGTACGAGTTGGAAGATTACAAAACCAATGCGGAAAATAATTGCCTTTATAAATGAAAAAAAGTAATATAGGAGTGTTTATATAATGAAGACATACACTTGGTTACCTCATATTATAGATATTCCTCAAGAAGCTAAAAGGAATAGGACAAGTTTATATACCATTGCACTAGAAGGGTGGCGAAGAGGATTAACTTTAAAGTTTCATAACATTAAAACCAACCCTAATGCAAGTAAATTTGTTTATTCGTTATCGAGTAAAGAGCGAGTACATTTCTTTCAAGAGTCTTGTGGAGACATGGTAACAGAAGAAGCGAGGGAGATTTGTGATAATAAACAATTGACACAAGAATACTTACAAAAAGCAGAAATTCCAACCCCTTTGAGTGTAAGTTTCATTAAGAATGAAAATGTTAAAACAATTTTAAATAGCATAAGTGATATGGTATATCCTTTGGTAGTTAAGCCGATTGATGGTAGTGGTGGAAAAGGAGTTAAAACCAACATTAATTCTGAGCTTGAATTAATAGAAGCAATTAATCAAGTTAGAAGTAAAGTAAGTGAGAAAATTATAATCCAGGAACAGGTTCATGGAGACGAAGTAAGGATATATGTACTTGGAAACGAGGTTATTGCTGCCGTAAAAAGAGTGCCAGCAAATGTAGTTGGTGATGGTGTAAAAACAATTAATGAATTAATTAAAGAGAAAAACGATTTACGTAAAAAAACACCGCATTTATATTATCGAGCTATTGTTATAGACAAGGCAATGCATAATAAATTAAAAGATTATGGTCTTACAGTAGATTCTGTATTACCTGAAGGAAAAAGAATTTACTTAAATACAATTAGTAATGTTTCAG
Organism: Pseudogracilibacillus sp. SO10305; assembly: GCF_037072005.1. NCBI lineage: Bacteria > Bacillati > Bacillota > Bacilli > Caryophanales > Bacillaceae > Pseudogracilibacillus > Pseudogracilibacillus sp. SO10305. The sequence continues at coordinate 119,928 of NZ_JAXHDE010000008.1, forward strand.
CAGGTGGAGAACCTATCGATTTTACTGATCAAATTACAGAAAAACAAAAGAGGATAGCGATTAGGGCAAATCAAGCCATTCCAGGCTTGGCACATAGTGGAATAGATATGATTGTTAATGATACTGACGGAACAGGTATAATATTAGAACTCAACACTAGACCTGGCATAGGCTCTCATTTATATCCTATAGAAGGAAAGGCAGTAGATGTTCCAAGAAAGATTATTGACTATTACTTTCCAGAAACTATTACTGTAAGAGAAAAGAAGTTTAAGGGCAATTATTATTTTGATTTCCAAACAGTGTTGAATAGTCTAAATAATGGCTATTTAGAAGAAATAGAAATTTCACCTTGTCCAGAAAAAGAATACTCGGCTAAGTTAATAAAACTAATAGGTGAAATTGATATAATCAATATCTATTCTGCATTGAAAAAAATTATTCTAAGAGAAGGAATTAATGGATATATTGAAAGGGAAAAAAGCATTAATATCTTACTAGCACATTACAATGAGAAAGTAATCGAGGGAATTATAGATTATATAAATGAAAGACAACACAATTTTTTTATTAAGGAAATTCAGATTACTGAATATAGGGGTCCGTTGCAATTAGGGTTCAAGATTAAAGATGATTATCAGCATTTGGGAATAGTAGAGTTAGAACATAAATTCAAAGAAAATGAGAAGTTTTTGAAAGGAAATACCCAAGAAATTAAAAGAATTGAAAAGAAACTAATGAGAATTAAGACAAGCACATCATGGAAAATTACTAAGATTATTAGGAAAATAAAATAAAGGTGGAAATAAAATGGATCTAGAATATGAGAAAATGAAAAAAATTGAGAAAGCAGTGCCTAAATCTGCTAGAGGTTTTTCAACTTCACTATATACATACATGTTAGAGGCGTGGAGAAGGGGGATAACTGTCAAAGTCTATAATCTTTATTATAAGGAAAAACGTGGAATTAGATTACAATTAACACATAATAATAAAACTCATAATTTTCAATTTTCATTGGGGGATAAGGTTACAAGAGATGTCACTAAGGTAACTAAATTAAAACATACGACTAAGGAACTGCTAGCTAAAGCAGATGTACCAGTTCCAAAGGGATTATCATTTACTAAAGATCATAGTATAAAAGAAATTGTTGCAAACTCCGAGGAGATTGATTATCCATTAGTAGCGAAACCAACAGACGCATCTGTTGGTAGGGGGGTTTGTGTAAATCTTAAGAATAAAGAAGAGTTGAAGGGTGCCTTAAAATATATAAAAGAAGAGCTGGGATATCATAATATAATTGTTGAACAGATGGTTAGTGGGGATGATACAAGAATGCTAGTAGTTGATGGAGAAGTTATTTCTGTTTATAGAAGAGTTCCGGTAAGTGTTAAAGGAAATGGTAAAGACACAATAGAACAACTAATAATTAATAAAAATAAAGTTCGAAAAAAACATCCTCACGCTTTAAAAAATATGATTGAAATAAATGAAGAGTTACAATTGTTTATAGATAAAAAAGGATATTCATTAAATTCTATTCCGTTGAGAGATGAAAAGGTATACTTGTCCGATAGTACGTTACATGCATTAGCTGCTGAAGTAGAAGATATTACTGATAAGGTAAGTGAAAAGGCTAAAAATGTAGCTGTTAAAGCAGCACAAGTAATGAATATCAGTGAGCATTGTGGTATTGATGTCATGGTAGATCATGAAAAAGATACAGCCCATGTACTTGAAATAAATAGTAGACCAAATTTAGGGGGGTGTATGTTCCCGATATATGGAAAGGGAAGAGATGTACCAAAAGCTATTATAGATTTGTATTTTCCAGAAACAAAAAATATTAATATAACAGACAAATTAGATGTTTTTATAGATTATGATCAGATAGTAGAAATGTTAAACAGCGGTGTAGTTGACGAAGTTATTTTAAAAAAAATTAGTAAACAGAGCTTATCTAAATATGTGTGGATTTCTGGGACAATAAAGGCCGTACCATTCAAAAAGTGGATAAAAAATCAAGCTGTAAAGTATAACTTATTTGGTCAAGTGAGCGTAAAAGAAAATGAAGCGGAAATTATAATATACGGTAACGAACAGGATGTCCAGAAATTTTTAGATAAGATAAAATCACATCAATTTAAGAGAACGAATATAGAAGATATAAAAGTAACAGAGCATGTTGGTAGAATTTATTCGGGTTTTCGAATCAAATAAGTGATGGAGGTCTAGGAAATGGAGCAGGATGTAATAAATTGGTTACCACATTTGGTAAATGCAATACCAGACAAGGGGTATGGTAAAAGACTAAGTGCGGTGACAATTGCATTGGAAGCGTGGAGAAGAGGTTTAAAGGTAGAATTCTATGCGGAAGATAATAACGAAAATAAGCTAAGAATTAGGTATAAGATAAGTGATGGTGAAAAGACACACTATTTTGCATCTTCAATGGGTGACAAGGTAACGGAAGAAGCCTTTAAAATTTGTGATAATAAATATTTAACAAAGGAGTATTTAAAGAAAAATAACGTTCCGACTCCAGAAGGTAAGATGTTTGATGAGAATGCTGTTGATGAGGAGATAATTCAATATGCAATGAAAATAGGTTTTCCTTTAGTAATTAAACCAACAAATGCTAATGGAGGAAGAGGTGTATTTTCAAATTTAACTAACACTGAAGATTTAATTAATGCTGTAAATCATGTGAGGAATGAAGTTGGGTATAAGGAAATTATTGTAGAACAATATGTTCCTGGTGTTGAATATAGAATTATAGTAATTGGGGATAAAGTTATTGGCGCATTAAACAGAGTTCCAGCAAACGTTATAGGTGATGGTAAAAGTACTATCAGAGAATTAATTAGAAAAAAGAATAAGCAAAGAAAAAATAATCCACATTTAAAAACCCGTATGATTAAAATTGATAAAGAAGTTCTCGATTTACTATATTATAATGAATATACCTTAGATACAATTCCACAAAGTGGTGAAGTTGTGACATTACGTTTAACAAGTAATCTTACAACAGGGGGAGATTCTGTAGAAATAACAGATGATTTAAATAAAAGACTGAAATCTATTGCAATTGAGGCAACAAAGGCTATCCCAGGATTAGCTTTAAGTGGTATAGATATGATTGTAAATGATGAGCAAAATAATGGTTCAGTAATTGAGGTAAATACGAGACCTGGTTTGGGTGGACACCTCTTTCCTGTAAAAGGCCAGGCAAGGGATATACCAAGTTATATTATTGATGATTATTTTCCTGAGACTAAGAATGTTAAAAGGGGAATTTTATATTATGATTTTGATGATGTTGCAGCCCCTTTAACGAGTAGGGCAATAAAAAAGGTTACATTAGAAGATATGCCTAAGAACTATAGATATACACAAAAATTAACAATACAAGGGAATTTTGATGTAAGAAAATATAGAATTTGGTTAAGAAGGACAGTTTTGAATTTACACTTACATGGGTTTTCAAAGTTAATAAATGAGAATGTTTTAGAAGTTATTGTTTGTGGAAGAAATGAAGAGACAATATATACATTGAAAGAATTGTGTTATAAAGGACCAGAGAACACTAATGTAACTATTGATAATATTAAAGTAGAGGCATACGAATATCCAGTGAAAATTGGATTTGAAAACATTAAAGAAGTTATCACTGAATCACAATTAAAGGAATTAGAAAAAGAACAAATACAATTGGAACACGAATATGCGAGGCTTGTTAAGAAGTATAGTCAAATTAAAAACAGTAGGGCATGGAGGGTTACCTATCCCATTAGAACTGTCCTTCATAAACTAAAGGTAGCAATAAGAAGAAAGTAAAAATGAATTGTCTATAGGAGTGTATATATTATGGATACACTAAATATTAATGATAAATGGCTTGATCACTTAGATGAAGCAATAAATTATGACAAAAGTTATGGCCCAAGGTTAGGGATGTTTCTGTTATCATTAGAAGCATGGCGCAGAGGATTAATAGTTAAATTTTACGTTGAAAAGAATAAAGATAATAAATTACTTATAAGAAACGAAATATCTGATGGCCATAATACTTTTTATTTTGCAAGTTCTCGAGGTGATAAACTATCCCAAAGGGCAATGGAAATTTGTGAAAATAAGGCACTAACAAAAAAATATTTAAAGAAATTAAATTTCGACACCCCGGTTGGGAGTTTGTTTAATGCAAATGACATAGATAGCTCTATTTTTGAGTATGCTGAGAAAATAGGTTATCCTGTTGTAATTAAACCTTTATCATCAAATACTGGGACAGGAGTTTTTGCAAATATTCAAAATAGGAATGAATTAGGGAAGGCATTATATACCTTAAGAAAAACTATGAAACATAAGGAGATTCTATTAGAAAAGCATTTTGAAGGTAGTGACTATAGAGTATTAGTCTTGGAGAATGAAATTATTGGTATTGTAAAAAGAATCCCTGCAAATATCGTAGGTGATGGAAAACAAACAATAGAAGAACTAATTAAAATGAAAAATAAACAAAGGGATAAAAATCCAAACTTAATGTCAAGAAAAATTAAATTAGATGATGAGGCAATAGAAAATATTAAGTCTGCTGGTTACACCATAAGTTCAGTACTACCGAAAGATAAAGTTTTGTTTTTAAAAAACAAAGTAACATTAGAAGCAGATGTGTTAGAGGCCAATAACATACTAAATGAAAATCAACAGGGCTTATTACTTGAAATGATAAAGTCAATAGAAGGCTTACACTTATGTGGCATAGATATTATGATTAATGAAGAAACAAATCAAATGACTATAATAGAATTAAATACTCGTCCCATGTTGGGTTATCATATGTTTCCTTATAAAGGTGAACCTAATGATGTTATGAGTTTATTTATCGATAGTTATTTTCCGGATACTAAGAATAGAGAAAAATCTAACTTGTATTTTGACTTTCATTCAGTTATAGAGCCATTATTAGATATGTCAGCTGAACAGGTTATTCTGAAAGGAATTAAAAACAAGAAAGTAATAGGGAAATCTATCACATTTAAATATGTTGGGAATCCAGACTTAAGTGCTCTAATTATATATGCTAGAAGAAATAACATCCACGGTAATATTCAACTTATTAATAATGAATATATTAAACTGATAGTTGGACATGAGGATGTTGAAAAGATACAAGAATTTGTAGAGTTTGTTAAAATGAATACTGAATATGAAAGCGTTGAAATTCAGGCTTATAATAAACCGATTAAAATTGGTTTTGATAGAATTAGAGAAAACAAAGATAAAATAAGAATAAAGCAGTTGAAACAGGCTAATAAAAAAACACAAAATGAGTTAGATAAATTTAACAAAAAAGTGCAAGATTATGTTAAGGATATTGAAAGACTCGAAGTTAAAAATAATATTGAGATGCAAAGACTTAAAAAAACTAAGCGGGAGCTTCTATTATGTAAAGAAGAGATTCAAGAAACTACAACCCTATTAGAGAATGTGTATAATAGTAAATCCTGGAAGTTAACTCAACCATTAAGAAAAATATCCAAAATAATAAGTAATAAGGGAGGAAAAGAGTGATTAGTTTAATAAAGAGACTTATCGTAACATCTACAATCACTTTATTATTAATTGGTAGTCCTCAATTCATCTTCGCTTCACAAGAAACTTATAATGAGAAGATAAATGAACAACATATTGAATTCAAAGAAGAAATAGAGGAATTAGAACAACCCGATAAACAAGGAGTACAAGAGTATATTGATAGCGAGTTAAATGAGGAAGAAAATAAATTAATTGAACAAAAGCCGGATGAAGATAATATGATTTCCATAAAGAGTACTAAAAGTGCCCCGAAATTTACGGTAGGTGATTCGGGGCCGCACGTTAAAGAGTTGAAAAATAACTTAACGGCATTAGGTTATGGGAACTTCCCAGT